>NZ_KI914913.1:51576-56358 GCF_000520575.1 Arthrobacter sp. I3 | reverse complement strand
GAGCCGGAGACGAAGACCACCCGGCCGCTGATGTCGGGGACCAGCTCCTTGAGGGCCGCCGCATCGATCCTTCTTGAACCTGCGTCCTGCATGAACGCCGGCGGCGCCGAACCGTCCGCAAGCCGCGCCAGGACGCGCGCCCCGGAGCGCTGCAGCTCCTCGGCGTAGCCCAGCTCGGCGGCATTCTTGGCCAGGTACAGGAGGACAACGTCGCGGTCCCCGGACGGGGTTCCGGCTGACGCCGCGGCCAGTTGGGCCATGTAGGGGGTGATGCCGATTCCGGCCGCGATGAGCAGCACGGGGGTGGCCGGGTTCCGCGGCAGGAGGAAGTCGCCGTTCACCGTGGTTGCGGTGAGCCCGTCGCCCGCTTCAAGGGCCAGCAGCGAGCGCTTGGCTGACGACACCGGCTCCGCCGTCCCCACCCCGATCGTCAGCAGGGAGGCGTCGGGCGCGCTGGTCAGGCTGAACACGCGCCGGATTCCCTTCCCATCACCCTTGCCGGCCGACTTCCCGTCACGTTTGCCGGGGGCCTTGCCGTCACCCTTCCCGCCGGTCGTGTCCGGGGGCAGGTGCAGCTCCAGGGCCTGTCCGGGAGCGAAGCGCACCGGACGTTCCGGGCGGAAGCTGAATTCCGTCGTCGTCGGCGTCAGCGGACGGCTCGCGACGAACGCCAGCCGGACCCCGCCCCGCTGTCCGACGGCGAAGGCAAGCACGTTGCCCGCGAGCAGCGCCAGCTCGGGGGAGTTGGCCACAAACCCCAGGTTGTAGGGGACGGCAAACAGTGCCCCGACGACGGCGGCCAGCGCCAGTTGCTGCCAGCGCCGCGGGGGCAGGGTGAGCGGCTCGGTGAGCATGAACCCGACGAAGAACAGCACCGGCCGCTGCGCGAGCGTCTGCCACAGGGCCTCGGGGAGATCCATCCCGGCCTGGAGCAGATCCACGGCCACGATGGACACGGCAACCACGGTGAAGACGGCGGCCATGGCGAACTTCCGGGTCCGGTAGAGCACCAGCAGCACCCCTGGCAGCACCAGCCAGAGCATGGCCGGCGTCGCGGCCCACCAGGTGGCAATGTTGAGCCCGGTCAGCCCGGCCAGGAACGCGCCGGCCGCGGCCGGATTGAAGATGTGCCGGCCGCGCCAGGCCAGCGCATACTTCGAGGTCGAGGCCAGGACGCAGGCCAGGGCGACGCCGGCGATCTCCGCCAGCTGGAGGCCCTGGGCCGGCTGGCTGGGCCAGAAAAGCTCGCTGGGCCAGAAAAGGAAGTACAGCAGCAGGCCGGTGATGAGGGAGGATTCCGTGTGCGGCCGCACACGGAACAGGGCGGCCAGCCCCTGGCTGGAGGCGTACGTCAGGCCAAGGCACAGGGCAAGGTGGACCAGCATTTCCGGCAGCCCGAACGTCAACCAGCCCAGCACATTGAGCAGCAGGCTGTAGCCGGCCAGGACGGCCAGGACCCACAGCACCAGCCGGTACATCGTGAGCCGGCCCAAGGCGGTGTCCAGCCTCGAGCCAAGGGCGGTGGTGGTGATGGCAGTCATGAGAACAGGGCCCCTTCGAAGTCGGCTGAATATTCCGCGTGCCCGTCCGCATAAACCGTGAGCCAGGCGCAATCGAACTCCTGCTCCAGCCGCGGACCGTCGACAAAGAACAACGCAGTGGCCAGCGCATCGGCCACCATCGCGGTCCCGGCCATGGCCCAGCTGGCGACAACGGTACGCACCGGAGCTCCCGTGGTGCCGTCCAGGACATGATGGAACCCGTCGCCCCAGGCGCGCCGGTTGGCGGCGGAAGCGCACAGGGCGCCGGCCCCCAGCTGGACGGTGCCGATTGCCCGGGTGGGATCGTAGGGGTGCTCGAGGGCAACCACCACCGGATCCGGCCCCGGATTCAGCAGGTCCCCGCTGGCATCGATGAAATGCCCGGCGCAGCCGCCGTCCCGGAGCCGGGCGGAGAGCAGATCGGCCAGCTGGCCCTTTCCGGCCGCGCCGACGTCGATCACCACCGGAACCGTGGTGGTCAGCGCGGTGCCCTGCCAGTCCAGCGCATCCTCCCACCGGGGCGCGGGAAGCGGCGCGCCGCCCGGGCGCAGGGTGTAGGTGGCGTCGTAGCCCAGTCGCTCCAGGCTCCCGCCGATGAGCGGGGTCATCGCACCCTTGGTGAGCCGGTACAGGGTGCCGTACAGCGCGCCCAGGGCGGCCCCTTCGGCGGGCAGCTCAATGCGGCCAGGCGTCCGGGCTGCGTCGGCAATGAGCGAATCGGGGCGGAACCGGGACCACGCGGCGTCGTACTCCTCCACCGTGGCGAGCAGGCCCCGGCGGAGCTCGCCGGAGAGCCGGGACGGGGTGGAAATCTCCCAGCGGGTCCCGATCCCGTCAAAGCTGAAGTGCGTCCAGCCCGGATGCGCCACGATTCCTCTGTCCCTTGCTGGGCTATTGGGCCTGTGACTTGATCTTCGCCACGGCCTGGTTGAAGCCGCCGCTGGTCAGCGAGGATCCGGCCACTTTGGAAACCTTGATCTCGTCAAGCTTCTTGCCAACAACCTGGGACTGGATGCCGCCGGCGAACTCACCCTGGAACTTTCGGGTGTTCGGATTCGAGGGGTGCGGCGTGATCTTCACGTCGGACACGGCACCGCCGGCCAGCGTCAGCTCCACGCCCACGGTCTCAGTGCCGTTGGGGGAGGTGTAGTTCCCGTCGGCGCTGTACGTGCCGTCCTTGTAAGAACCGGTACCGGCAGCGGACTCGGATGCCGGGGGCGCGCCCTGTGCGGCCGGGGCCGGGGCCGACGGGGCACAGCCAGCCGCTGTTCCGGCCACGGAGAGGCCGGCAATGCCGACGAGGACGCTTTTGCGGAAGGCGGTATTCATGCGGGACTCGATTCTTTGCGGGGATCGGACAGCGAACAATGTGGAGGCACTGACACGGTTGCAGACGTTGAATTCAGGGTAACGGTTCACCCCGGGCGCGAGGCATCGAAGACCCTGGGTCTCCCCGGAACTGACCCCCGCCGTCATGCCGGGCGCCAGATTCCGCCGCACTCCGGGCCCACCGGTAGGCTAGAACTGTGACCCCAGAAGAACTCTCCCTCGCCATATCCGCCTGCCTGAAGGACGCCGTCGCCGCCGGCGACATAGCCCTCTCCGCGGCCGACATCCCGGATGAGGTGCGCGTGGAGCGCCCCAAGAACAGGGACCACGGGGACTGGGCCACCAACGTCGCCCTCCAGCTGGCCAAAACGGCGGGCACCAACCCGCGGGAGTTCGCGTCCGTCCTGAGCGCCCGGCTCAAAACGATCGACGGCGTGTCCGCGGTGGACATCGCCGGCCCCGGCTTCCTGAACATCACCGTGGACGCCGCTGCCGCCGGTGCCCTCGCCAAGGCGATCGTCGAGGCCGGTGCGGCCTACGGCACCAACACCGCGCTCGCCGGGCACGTGGTCAACATGGAATTCGTCTCGGCCAACCCCACCGGCCCGCTGCACATCGGCCACACCCGCTGGGCCGCCCTCGGCGACGCGATCGCCCGCGTCCTCCGGGCCTCCGGTGCCGACGTCACTGCCGAGTACTACATCAACGACGCCGGTTCCCAGATGAACGTGTTCGCGAACTCCGTGTTCGCCAGGCTGCACGGCCGGGACGTGCCCCAGGGCGGCTACCCGGGCCAGTACATCGCGGACCTCGGCCACGAGGTGCTCACCGAACACCCGGACATCCGCGAACTCACCGAAGTGGCGGCCCTGCCGGTGATCCGGGGCGCCGCCTACAAGGCGCAGATGCATGACATCAAGCAGACGCTGGCCGAGTTTGGCGTCGACTTCGATGTCTACTTCTCCGAACAGGAGCTCCACGACGCCGGCGCGATCGAGGACGCCGTCGCCCGCCTGCGCGAACAGGGCCACGTGTTCGACGACGGCGGCGCGGTCTGGCTGCGCACCACCGACTTCGGCGATGACAAGGACCGCGTGATGGTCCGCGCAAACGGTGAGCCCACGTACTTCGCCGCCGACGCCGCCTACTACCTGTCCAAGAAGGACCGCGGCTACACCGAGAAGATCTACCTCCTCGGCGCCGACCACCACGGCTACATCAACCGGCTCAAGGCCATCGCGGCAGCCGCCGGGGACGACCCCGAGGTCAACATCGAGGTCCTGATCGGCCAGCTGGTCTCCGTCAACGGCGCCAAACTGTCCAAGCGAGCCGGCAACATCATCGAGCTCAAGGACCTCATCTCCTGGCTCGGCAAGGACGCCGTCCGGTACTCGCTGGCCCGGTTCCCCGCCGATTCGCCGCTGACGCTGGACCCGGAGCTGCTGAAGAAGCACAGCAACGAAAACCCGGTGTTCTACGTCCAGTACGCCCACGCCCGCTCCCGGGGCGCCGCCCGCAACGCCGTGGCCGCCGGCGTGGAGCGCCGTGTGGACGGCATAGACAGCTTCAACGCCGCCCTGCTGGAGCACCCCACCGAAAACGAGCTGCTCTCGCACCTGGGCAGCTATCCCTCGATCGTGGCCAAGGCCGCCGAGCTGCGCGAGCCGCACCGCGTGGCCCGCCACCTCGAAGTGATCGCCGGCGCCTACCACCGCTGGTATGACGCCTGCCGCGTGGCGCCGCAGGGCGACGAACCCATCACCGACACCAACCGCACCAGGCTGTGGCTCAACGACGCCACCAGCCAGGTGCTGGCCAACGGACTGGAACTGCTGGGCGTCTCGGCGCCGGAACGGATGTAACCGCCATGACCGCGAATTCAGGACAGTCCCCGCTCGCCCCGGACTGGCTC
>NZ_KI914913.1:45909-51476 GCF_000520575.1 Arthrobacter sp. I3 | reverse complement strand
CCGATCTCAATGCCCTCCACGAACCGCTGTGGGCGGGCGGCGTTGCACGCAACGACGACGGCGAGCTCACCATCGAGGGGCTGACGGTCAGTGAGCTGCAGCGCCAGTACGGCACGCCGCTGTTCGTGCTGAGCGAGACAGACTTCCGGGCCCGGGCCCGGGCGTTCAGCGACGCCTTCAACGACGCCTTCGCCGATATTTGCGGGGGAGTGGACGTCTACTACGCCGGCAAGTCCTTCCTCTGCACCTCCGTGGTCCGTTGGGTCGAGGAAGAGGGGCTGCGCCTGGACACGGCGTCCGGCGGCGAACTCGCCGTGGCCTTCCGCGCCGGCATCCCCGGCGCCGACGTCGCCCTGCACGGGAACAACAAGTCCGACGGCGAAATCCACCGGGCGCTGGACATGCAGCTGGGACGGATCGTGGTGGACAGCCTCGACGAGCTCGAACGCGTCGCGGCGATCGCCGCCAACCGGGGCGACACCGCCAGGGTGATGCTGCGGCTGACCCCCGGAGTGCACGCCCACACCCACGAATTCATCGCCACGGCCCACGAGGACCAGAAATTCGGCCTGTCCATGGCCGGGGACTCCACGGACCAGGCCGGACTGTCCGCCGCAGAGGAAGCCGTGGCCGCGGCCACCGGGCACGCCAGCATCGAATTGCTGGGCCTGCACTGCCACATCGGCTCGCAGATCTTCGAACCGGACGGCTTCGCCCTCGCCGCCGAGAGGCTGCTGGACTTCCTGGCGGCGATGCAGTCGAAGTACTCCATCGTGCTGCCCGAGCTTGACCTCGGCGGCGGCTACGGCATCGCCTACACCCCCGTGGACACCCCGCGCCCGGCCGCCGAAATCGCGCAGGCGATGGCCGCCGTCGTCCGTTCCAAATGCGCTGCCCTCGGCATAACCGCCCCCCGGATTTCGATCGAACCGGGCCGCGCGATCGTCGGAAGCACCACCTTTACGCTGTATGAGGTCGGCACGCTCAAGACCGTCCGGGTGGATTCCCCGGCCTCTGCTGGTGCCGCGGCCGGCCACGACGGAGCCGGGGACGTTACGCACCCCCGCCGCTATGTGTCGGTGGACGGCGGGATGAGCGACAACCCCCGGCCGGTGCTGTACGACGCGGATTATTCGGCGATTCTCGCCTCGCGGAGCTCCGACGCGGCGCCGCAGCTGTCCCGAGTGGTGGGCAAACATTGCGAGAGCGGCGACATAGTTGTTAGAGATGTATATCTGCCCGAGGACGTGGCAGCCGGTGATCTGCTTGCTGTACCGGGGACCGGCGCCTATTGCTGGGCCCTGTCAAGCAACTACAACTATCTGGCCCGGCCGGGCGTTATCGCTGTCAGCGACGGATCTGCCCGGCTCATTGTCCGCGGGGAAACCGAAGAAGATTTGCTCAACCGCGACATGGGAGTCTGAATGTCTGAATTGCGAACCCTGAAAGTGGCCCTGCTGGGCTGTGGCAACGTTGGGGCCCAGGTTGCGCGGATTCTCATTGACGACGCCGACGCCCTGGCCGCGCGCACCGGCGCCCGGCTGGAACTGCAGGGCATCGCGGTGCGCAACCTCGATGCCAAGCGCGACGTCGAGCTGCCGCAGGAGCTGTTCACCACTGACGCCGAAGTCCTCGTCAAGGACGCCGACGTCGTCATTGAACTCATGGGCGGCATTGAGCCGGCCCGGACCCTGATCCTGACCGCCATGCGGCACGGTGCCTGTGTTGTCAGCGGCAACAAGGCGCTCCTGGCCCAGGACGGCCCCACACTGTACGAGGAAGCGGACAAGGCCGGGGTGCAGCTGTCCTACGAGGCCGCCGTGGCTGGCGCCATCCCCATCCTGCGGCCCATCCGCGACAGCCTGTCCGGCGACCGGATCACCCGCGTGCTCGGGATTGTCAACGGCACCACCAACTTCATCCTCGACCAGATGGACTCGACCGGCGCGCAGTTCGCCGACGCGCTGGCCGAGGCCCAGCGCCTGGGCTACGCGGAAGCCGACCCCACGGCCGACATCGAAGGCTACGACGCCGCCGCCAAGGCCGCGATCCTCGCCTCGCTGTCCTTCCACACGCGGTTCGCCCTGGAAGACGTCTCCTGCGAGGGCATCACGTCGGTCACCGCGGCTGACATCGCCGCGGCCAAGGAAGCCGGCTTTGTCATCAAGCTGCTGGCCATTGCCGAGAAACTGGTTGACGAGGACGGCAAAACCGGCGTCTCGGTCCGTGTCCACCCCACGCTCCTGCCCCGCGAGCACCCGCTCGCCGCTGTCCGCGGTGCATTCAACGCCGTCTTCATCGAAGCCGAGAACGCCGGCGAGCTCATGTTCTACGGCCAGGGTGCCGGCGGCACCCCGACGGCGTCCGCCGTGCTGGGCGACCTCGTCTCCGCGGCCCGCCGCATTGTCCTGGGCGGCCCCGGCCGCACCGAAACCACCACGGGGCACGTGCCATCGCTGCCCATCGACGCGGCCGTCACCAGCTACTACATCGGACTCGACGTCGCGGACCAGCCCGGCGTCCTGGCCAGGATCGCGCAGCTCTTCGCCGAGCACGGCGTGTCCATCGAAATCATGCGGCAGACCATTCACCGCGACGCCGACTCCAACGTGGAATCGGCCGAGCTGCGGATCGTGACACACCGTGCACGCGAAGCCGCACTTGCAGCAACCGTCGAGGCCGTCAGGCGCCTGGACGTCATCAATTCCGTCACATCCGTACTCCGGGTAGAAGGAGTCTAAGTGGCTCACCAATGGCGCGGTGTCATCCGCGAATACGCCGACCGTCTTCCTGTCACGGAAGCGACCAAGGTCATCAGCCTGGGCGAGGGCGGCACCCCGCTCGTGCATGCCCGCCACCTCTCCGAGCTGACCGGCAGCACCGTCTACCTCAAGGTCGAAGGCATGAACCCGACCGGTTCCTTCAAGGACCGCGGCATGACCATGGCCATGACGGCAGCGGTGGCCGCCGGCGCCAAGGCCGTGGTCTGCGCCTCCACCGGCAACACCTCCGCCTCCGCCGCGGCCTACGCGACGGCGGCCGGGCTGCAGTGCGCGGTGCTGGTCCCGGAGGGCAAGATCTCCATGGGCAAGCTCAGCCAGGCAGTCGCGCACGGAGCCACGCTGCTGCAGGTGGACGGCAACTTCGACGACTGCCTCGACATCGCCCGCAAGCTCGGCGAGTCCTACCCGGTGTTCCTGGTCAACTCCGTCAACCCGGCCCGGATCGAAGGCCAGAAGACCGGAGCCTTCGAAGTGGTGGATTCGCTCGGCGACGCCCCCGACTTCCACGTGCTCCCAGTGGGCAACGCCGGCAACATCAGCGCGTACTGGAAGGGCTACAAGGAATACGCTGCGGCGTTTGAGTCGCCCACCGCCGGGTCACTACCCGCCGTGTCCACCAAAACACCCGTCATGTGGGGCTTCCAGGCCGCAGGGGCGGCACCCTTCGTGGCCGGCCACCCCATCACCGAGCCCGACACCATTGCCACCGCCATCCGGATCGGCAACCCGGCCTCCTGGGACACCGCCGTGGCGGCCCGGGATGAATCCGGCGGCGTGATCGAGGCCGTCACGGACGAGGAAATCCTGTCCGCGCACCGGTGGCTCTCCGCCCGGGAAGGCGTTTTCGTGGAGCCCGGCTCCGCTGCCGGCGTCGCAGGGCTGATCAAGAAGCACGCGGCCGGGGAAGTGCCGGCAGGCAAGACGATCGTGATCACGGTGACCGGTCACGGCCTCAAGGACCCGCAGTGGGCCCTGCGCACCGAGGACGGCAGCGACGTGCAGCCGGTCAAGGTCTCCAACGACGTCGTCACCGTCGCCGCAGCACTGGGACTGGAAGAAAAATAACGTTGGAAACAACCCTCACCGTCCCGGCCGAATCAGCTGCCGGCTCCCCGGCCGTTCCGGCGGGCCAGCTGGTCACCGTGCGTGTCCCGGCCACGAGCGCCAACCTGGGCCCCGGGTACGACAGCCTCGGCCTGGCGCTCACGCTGCATGACACGCTGACCGTGGAAACCCTGGCCAGCGGTGAACTTGAATTCGAGCTCAGCGGCGAGGGTGCCGAGTCCCTGCCCCGCGATGCGACGCACCTCGTGGTCAAGGCCTTGACCGAGGCCCTGCACCGCCTGGGGTTCCGGCACGAAGGCCTGCGGATCACGGCGGACAACGTCAACCCGCACGGACGGGGCCTGGGCTCCTCGGCCTCGGCCGTGGTGGCGGCCGTCAGCGCCGCCAATGCCCTGGTTCCGGAGGCCTCCCGGCGTGGCCGCGACTGGATCCTGCAGCTCACAAGCGAAATGGAAGGCCACCCGGACAACGTTGCACCCGCCATTTTCGGCGGACTGGCGCTGTCATGGCAGGACAGTGACCAGTACAGCAGCACGTGCGCGTCCGTGGCCGCCTCTGTGATCCCCGTGGTCGCCGTGCCCGACTACGAGCTCTCCACTGAGGCCGCCCGGGCCCTCTTGCCGGCCTCGGTGGGCCACCATGCCGCGGCCATGAACTCCGGCCGCGCCGCCCTGCTGATCCATGCCCTGACCACGAACCCGGAATTCCTGCTGCCCGGCACCGAGGACTACCTGCACCAGAGCTACCGCGCCGAGGCCATGAGGCCCAGCGCGGAACTGATCGGCGCACTGCGCCGGGCAGGGCACGCCGCCGTCGTATCCGGCGCAGGACCCACCGTGCTGGTCCTGGCCAACGGCGAAGCGGAAGCCCGTGAAGTTGTGGACTTCATCGGCGCCCACACCGCGGGCAACACGCCGGAAGTGGGCTGGCGCGTGATGAAGCTGGCCGTGGACGTTGAAGGTGCTAAAGTGGAAGTGCACCGGCGGTAAATACGCAGGCGGTAAATTTATAACCGTTGTAAGACCGCGATGTTGGCCACGTAGCCTCTCTCATCTTTCACTGCGCAATATTTTCCGGTGCCACCTGCTTTCGGTCTGACGCAGGAATCAGCAGAATTGATCTGCCCCCTGAAACTCAGCCCGCCGTTCCTCATTTCTCGGATCGTGCATGGTGAAGCTATATCCGGCCCTGCTGGCCGATATCCATCCGGCAAGGCCGAAATCCCGGCTGCAGATCTGAACTGCAGCCCAGATCAAATCACCGCGTCCAGCTCTTAGCCTGGACGCCGTCGAGGGGGAAGGATCCTTCGTGACCGAAACCACTGAGCTGTCTCCGGCTGTGGATACATCTTCTGCTGCCGAATCAACGACAGCACCCGCCAAGAGCAGCGGCCTTGCAGGCCTTAAGCTCGCCCAGCTCCAGGCCCTCGCCAGCCAGCTGGGCATTTCCGGCGGTTCCCGCATGCGCAAGGGTGATCTGGTCACGGCCATTTCCGCCCACCGCGCAGGCACCCCGGTAAGCAAGGCTCCGGCCCGCGCTGCCGAAAAGGCGAGCGACAACGGCACCGTGTCCCACGCAGCGGCCCCGGCAGCTGCGCCCGCAACGGTGCCCGCCGCCGAGGACGAGTCCCTGGCAAGGGAAAACACCGCCCAGGAAAGCCCCCGCGCCCGCCGTGGCCGCAGCCGCCGTGCAGGCAGCGACGGAGTCGTCACGGCTCCC
>NZ_KI914913.1:43989-45809 GCF_000520575.1 Arthrobacter sp. I3 | reverse complement strand
CCCGCCGCCGCCCCGGCTGAAGCCCCCGCGGTTTCCACCGAGTCCGGCGCCCGGGAATCCGCCACTGCAGAATCCGGCGCCGCCGTTTCCGGAACGGAATCCGGCGACCGCACGAGGCAGCCGCGCACCCGCAACCGCCGCCGCGGCGAAGCCGCAGCCCAGGCCACGGATGCCGGCCAGAACGCCGTCGAGGCCCCGGCCGAACAGCCCGCCGCTGAACAGCGCACCGAGCAGCGTGAACAGCGCGATCAGCGCACCGACCAGCGTGAACAGCGCACCGAACAGCGTGAACAGCGCCAGGGTGAGCCCAGCGAAGACGGCCAGCGCCGTGACACCCGCACCCGTGGGGGCCGCGACGACTCGGCCGGCACCCGCGAGAGCACCCGTGAGAACACCCGCGACAGCGATGATTCTGACGGCGGAAGCCGCCGGAACCGCCGCAACCGTCGTGACCGCAACGACCGCGGTGACCGCCAGGGCCAGCAGGACAGCCGCGACAACTCCTCGCGCAACGATCGCTTCCGCGACCGCAACGACCGCCGCCGCGGACGTCAGCAGGGACCCGACGTCGACGACGTCGAGGTCACCGAGGACGATGTCCTGCTGCCGGTCGCCGGTATCCTCGACGTGCTCGAGAACTATGCGTTCATCCGCACGTCCGGTTACCTGCCGGGCCCGAACGACGTCTACGTCTCGCTCGCCCAGGTCAAGAAGTACAACCTGCGCAAGGGCGACGCCGTCGTCGGCGCCATCCGTGCACCGCGCGAAGGCGAAGCCCAGCAGGGGAGCCAGCAGCAGTCCGCCCGCCAGAAGTTCAACGCCCTGGTCCGCGTCACCTCGGTGAACGGCAAGACGCCGGAAGAGCTCAAGGACCGCGTCGAATTCGCGAAGCTCGTCCCGCTGTACCCCTCCGAGCGCCTGCGCCTCGAGACGGACCCGAAGAAGATCGGCCCGCGCGTCATCGACCTCGTGGCCCCGATCGGCAAGGGCCAGCGCGGCCTGATCGTTTCGCCGCCGAAGGCCGGCAAGACGCTCATCCTGCAGTCCATCGCCAACGCCATCACCACCAACAATCCTGAGGTCCACCTCATGATGGTGCTCGTTGACGAACGTCCCGAAGAAGTCACGGACATGCAGCGCACCGTCAAGGGTGAGGTTATTGCCTCCACCTTCGACCGTCCCGCCGACGACCACACCACCGTGGCCGAGCTTTCCATCGAGCGCGCCAAGCGCCTCGTGGAAATGGGCATGGACGTTGTGGTGCTCCTGGACTCCATGACCCGCCTGGGCCGTGCCTACAACCTGGCAGCACCGGCCTCCGGCCGCATCCTGTCCGGTGGTGTGGACTCCGCAGCGCTGTACCCGCCGAAGCGCTTCTTCGGTGCAGCCCGCAACATCGAAAACGGCGGCTCGCTGACCATCCTGGCCACCGCGCTCGTCGAGACCGGCTCCAAGATGGACGAGGTCATCTTCGAAGAGTTCAAGGGCACCGGCAACATGGAACTGCGCCTGTCCCGCCAGCTCGCGGACAAGCGCATCTTCCCGGCCGTGGACGTCAACGCGTCCGGTACCCGCCGCGAGGAAAACCTGCTTTCCCCCGAGGAAGTCAAGATCATGTGGAAGCTGCGCCGCGTCCTGTCCGGACTCGAAACGCAGCAGAGCCTTGAGCTGCTGACCAACAAGATCCGGGAGACCCAGAGCAACGTCGAGTTCCTCATGCAGGTGCAGAAGACGACGCTTGGTGCGAAGTCCGATAACGACAAATAGCGTCACGTAACCGCTCGAAAATTGGCGGCCCCGCCCCTCCGCCGGGTGGCTCT
>NZ_KI914913.1:8871-43889 GCF_000520575.1 Arthrobacter sp. I3 | reverse complement strand
GATCGTGAGCCACCCGGCTACGGCAGGCCCGAAGCCACTCCCTGGCCGCCAATTTCTCGAGCGGTTGTTGGTTTAAAAGGACCCACCCGCAGTAACTAGACTTGAGAGAGTCGAAAGAGGTTTGAAAATGTTTGAGTCCGTACAGGGCCTGTTGGATGAGCATGACTCTATCCAGGCTCAGCTGGGGGATCCTGCTGTCTACGCTGACCAGCGCCTGGCCCGGAAGCTGGGGCGGCGTTCTGCCCAGTTGAACGGCATTGTGGAGGCCTACCACCGCTGGGAAGGCATCCGCGATGACCTGGCCGCTGCCAAGGAAATGGCGGACGAGGACCCCGAGTTTGCGGCCGAGGTGCCTGAGCTTGAGGCCGCGCTGGAGCTGGCGGCGGCCAAGCTGCGCCGGCTGCTGATCCCGCGGGACCCGGACGACTCCCGCAACGTGATCCTCGAGGTCAAG
This sequence comes from Arthrobacter sp. I3, assembly GCF_000520575.1. NCBI lineage: Bacteria > Bacillati > Actinomycetota > Actinomycetes > Micrococcales > Micrococcaceae > Arthrobacter > Arthrobacter sp. I3. Next base: position 43,435 of record NZ_KI914913.1, on the reverse strand, counting down.
GGCGGCGAAGGCGGCGACGAGGCTGCCCTGTTCGCCGCGGACCTGTTGCGGATGTACAGCCGTTACGCGGAATCCCGCGGCTGGAAGACCGAGATCATCTCTGCCACCGAGTCGGCCTGAGCTTGAGGCCGCGCTGGAGCTGGCGGCGGCCAAGCTGCGCCGGCTGCTGATCCCGCGGGACCCGGACGACTCCCGCAACGTGATCCTCGAGGTCAAGGGCGGCGAAGGCGGCGACGAGGCTGCCCTGTTCGCCGCGGACCTGTTGCGGATGTACAGCCGTTACGCGGAATCCCGCGGCTGGAAGACCGAGATCATCTCTGCCACCGAGTCGGACCTCGGCGGGTATAAGGATGTCCAGATGGCCGTCAAGGGCAGCTCGAACGATCCGGCCGAAGGCGTGTACGCCCGGCTCAAGTTCGAAGGCGGCGTGCACCGGGTCCAGCGTGTCCCCGTTACCGAATCCCAGGGCCGCATCCACACCTCGGCCGCCGGCGTGCTGGTGCTGCCCGAAGTGGACGAGCCCGAGGAGCTCGAGATCAACCAGAACGATCTCAAGATCGACGTCTACCGCTCCTCCGGTCCCGGCGGGCAGTCGGTCAACACCACCGACTCCGCGGTGCGCATCACGCACCTTCCCACCGGAATCGTCGTCGCCATGCAGAACGAGAAGTCGCAGCTGCAGAACCGCGAGGCCGGCATGCGCGTGCTGCGTGCCCGCATCCTGGCGCACCAGCAGGAGCTGATCGACGCCGAAAACTCGGCGCAGCGCAAGTCGCAGATCCGCACCATGGACCGCTCCGAGCGCATCCGTACCTATAACTACCCGGAAAACCGGATTGCGGACCACCGCACCGGTTACAAGGCCTACAACCTGGACCAGGTCATGAATGGCGACCTGGAACCGGTGATCCAGTCGGCCATTGAATTGGACGAGCAGTCCCGGCTCGACGCCATCGGCGAATAGGCGCGGGTCACTGGTGATGACTGCAGGTGATGGTCCGAGCCTCGCGGAGGCCGTCAGCGAGGCGACGGCGGTCCTCGCGGAGGCCGGCGTGCCCAGCCCGCGTGTGGACGCCGAGCTCCTGGCCGAGCACCTGCTCGGCGTCGGACTGGGCCGGCTGCGCGCGCTGATGCTCGGGGACTCGCCGGCGCCGGAAGGCTACGCCGACCTAGTCGCCGAACGGGCGCAGCGGATCCCGCTGCAGCACATAACGGGCGTGGCGCACTTCCGCTACCTCGAACTCGCCGTCGGTCCCGGTGTGTTCATCCCGCGGCCGGAGACCGAATCCGTGGTGCAGCTGGTCCTGGACTGGCTCAGCGCCAGGAAACGGCTGCACGGTCTGGCGCACCCCAAGGTCGTGGACCTGGGCACCGGGTCCGGTGCCATTGCAGGCTCGATCGCCCATGAGGTTCCCGGCGCGGAAGTCCACGCGGTCGAGTTCAGCGAATTCGCGCACGCGTGGGCGGAGAAAAACTTGGCTCCCCTGGGCGTCCACCTCATCCGTGGCGACCTGCGCGATGCGCTGGCCGAACACAACGGCACGTTCGACGTCGTCGTCTCCAACCCGCCCTACATCCCCGCCGAAGCGATCCCGAACGAACCCGAAGTGGCGCTGCATGACCCGCCCGAGGCGCTCTACGGCGGGGGAGCGGACGGGATGGAACTTCCGACGGCGGTGGCCGCCTCGGCTGCCCGCCTGCTGGTCCCCGGCGGCTACTTCGTGATGGAGCACGCCGAGGTCCAGTCGGAATGGATCGCCGCGATGCTCAACCGCACCGGCGTGTTCGCCGAGGTGACAACGCACCGTGACCTCAACGGCAAGGACCGCGCCACCAGCGCCGTCCTGGCACCGTCAGGGCCGACGCCTGCGAATAATCGTGTGACAAGTGATGAAAGAATAGGCCAGTGACGACTAGCTACGATTGCACGGCGGCCGAGCAGCGCGCTGCGGGACTTGAGCACGCCCAGCGGGCCATCCGGGAGAACAAGTGCGTGGTCTTTCCCACGGACACGGTCTACGGGATTGCCGCCGACGCCTTTTCGCCCCTTGCCGTGACCCTGCTGCTCGCCTCCAAGGGCCGGAGCCGGAAGATGCCGCCGCCCGTGCTGATCCCGAGGCTGAACGCCCTTGATGGCCTGGCCACGGACGTTCCGGCCGAGGCGCGGCGGCTGGCCGAGGCGTTCTGGCCCGGCGGCCTGACCCTGATCCTGCATGCCCAGCCGTCGTTGGACTGGGATCTCGGCGAGACCAAAGGCACGGTCGCCCTGAGGATCCCGGCCGACGAGATCGCCCAGGACCTGCTGACGCTTACCGGACCCCTCGCGGTGTCCTCCGCGAACCGCACCGGGCACGCCGCGGCGCAGACCGCCGCGGACGCCGAAGCCCAGCTGGCGGAATCCGTGGAGGTCTACCTGGAGGGCGGACCCCGGCCCGCCGACGGCGCCGACGCCCTCGCCTCGACCATCGTCGACGCGACGGCGCTGCCCTTGCGCGTCGTCCGGCAGGGAGCCATCAGCCTCGACCGCCTGCGCGGCGTGGTGCCCGGCGTCCTGGACATCGACGGCAACGCCGCCGATGCTGCGGATGCTCCGGAGCCCGCCGCTGCGCCGGAGCCCGGTTCCGCATGACGCTGGAGCGTCAGCGCGTCCCTTTCCTCGACGTCGAAGCGACCCCCGTGACGGTGCCCGAGCTGACCGCGGTCCTCAGCACCTTCATGGCCGAGGGCCGGACCCGGATCGTGGTGGGGCACAACCTGCACAGCGTGACGCTGCTGCACTCCGATCCTGCCTTCCTCTCGTTCTACGAGCGCAGCGACGTGGTCCTGATCGACGGCGCACCGGTGCTCTGGCTCTGGGCGAAGACCGGCGAAGAAGACGACGGCAGGGAACCGGTGATGGACTACCGGCTGGGGTCGACCGACTGGATTCCCGCGCTCGGCAATGTCGCGGGACTGGAGCGCATTGCGGTCATCGGGGCAGGCGCCGTGGCCAACGCCGGCGCCGTGGCCAAGCTGCGGGAGATCGTCCCCGGGGCGCGGGTCGACGGCATGCCTGGCGAAGGCTGGAACAAGGAAGTTGAGGAAGCCGCGGTCGAATGGCTGAACCGGCTGCGCCCGCAGCTCGTGCTGCTGGGCCTCGGGATGCCGCTGCAGGAGCAGGTCATAGCCCGACGGCTTGCCGCGCTTCCGCCTGCGGTCTACTGCACCGTCGGCGGTGCCATCGAACAGATTGCCGGTGTGCAGAAACTGGCGCCGCGCTGGATCGGCCGGCTCGGACTCGAGTGGGCCTGGCGGCTCATGCTCCACCCGCAGCGGGTGGCCTACCGGGTGTTCGGCGAACCCTGGGTGCTGCTGGGCCTGCTGCTCCGCCGGCGCCTGCGCCGGCAGCCCTAGGCTGCCGGCGGGGCTGCCAGCGGGGGAGCACGTCAGAACTTCTGGTCCTCCAGCGGGCCGAAGCCCTTGCCGCGGAGCCCGGCGGAAAAGGCGCGGAACCAGTCAGCGAGCCCGCGGAAGTCGCCGCTGCGCAGGAAGTAGCCGAGGTAGCCGCCCACATCCGCGATGAAGGACTTGACCCGGAAGTGGCGGCGGATCATGTACCCGCGGTTCCGGTAGTAGAAGTAGCGCTTGAAGGCGGAATCCGGAACGATCACGTGCCACCGCGCACCGAAGACGTGCTTGGTTTCAGCGAAGGCGTGCGGGTGCGTGATGGCGGCGGTGGTCACCGTGCCGAAGCGGATCCCGGCCTTCCTGAGCCTGAGCGTGAAGTCCACCTCGTCGCCACGGATGAAAAGGCGCATGTCCGGCAGCCCGACTTTGAAGAAGACATCGGAACGGATCAGGGCGCCGTTGAAGAAGTGCCCGTCGTCGGGCAGGAATCCGACCTTTTCCACCTCCGCGCGCTCATGCGTGACCTTGCCGCCCAGCCGGAAGAAAAAGGACAGCTGGTCCGGGTGGCCGGGGGCCACCACGAGGGGCACGACGGCGTCCAGATCACGTTCCTGGGCCTCACGGAGCAACGTGGCAAGGCAGTCGGGATCTGCCGGTTCGGCGTCGTCGTCCATCATCCAGATCCAGTCAGCCCCGCTGGCCACGGCCTTGAGGATGGCCAACGAGAATCCGCCGGCGCCGCCAAGGTTTGCCTCGGACCGGACATAGTCCACGTTGGCGTGCTGGCCGGCAACGTCCGTCGACGGCACGGTGCCACTGTCGACGAGGCAAATGGACTGCACTGGAGCGGTCTGGTTGTTGATGGCGTGCATCAGGACCGCCAGCTCCCTGGGACGGTCAAACGTCACGGCAGCGACTGCAACCGAGGGGGTCATCGCGGGGTCCTTTCAGCACGACCGTCAGTGGTTTTCCCGCCGGCAGAGGGCCGTGTGACGCGAAGACAGGTGGCCGTTGGCATTAGTATCTTGACTAGAGTCCACTGTAATACAGCCCTGTCAGGCACTACGCACTGCCTGCCCTGCGCACGGCGACGGAGAAGTTTCATTTTTCGAAAGACAGTTCCACCGCAATCGAATCCACCCCATTTCCGCAGCTCACCGGCGCGTCCGGTGCTGCGGGACGTGCCGGCGTGCGGTGCCTGTACTGACGGTACTGACGGTACTGACGGCGTTTGGCTGGTGGTCGTCCCGTGATCATGTACCTGCTCATGATGCTGACGGCAGCGATCGTGACCTACGCGGCGACGTGGGGTGCCCGGCTCGCGGGCAACAAGCTGGAGCTGTATTCCCCGATCCGCAGCCGCGACATGCATTCCACCCCGATCTCCCGGCTCGGCGGCCTCGGCATCTTCGCGGGCGTGCTGGTTGCCCTGGTCACGGCGAGCAATTCGTTCTTCGTCAAGGACATCTTCCGGAACAACACGGCGCCATGGGGAATCCTGGCCGGGGCCGCTGTGATCGTCGTTGTCGGCGTGGCGGACGACCTGCTGGACCTGCGGTGGTGGGTCAAGCTGATCGGCCAAAGCGCCGCGGCGCTGGTCGTGGCCACCTGGGGGGTCCGGATGACGATCATCCCGTTCATCCCCGAGCCGATCGTGATCCAGAACGAGGCCGTGAGCATTGTGCTGACGGCCGGGTTGATCGTCACCACCATGAATGCGTTCAATTTCATCGACGGACTGGACGGGCTCGCTGCGGGCGTGGCGATCATCGGCGGAGCGGCGTTCTTCCTCACGGCCTACTGGGTCCACCGCACGGCCGTCCTGCTGGACCGTTCGGACCTCGCCACCCTGCTGACCGCCGTCGTGGTCGGCAGCTGCGTCGGCTTCCTGCCGCATAACTGGTTCCCCTCCAAAATCTTCATGGGCGATTCCGGGGCCATGCTGATTGGCCTGCTGATGGCCTCGGCGGGCGTCGTCTCGACCGGCCAGATCAGCTCGGGCCTCTACGACCGGGCCAACGGCATCCCCACAATCATCCCGATCCTGTTGCCGTTCGCGGTGCTGTTCCTTCCGCTGCTGGACCTGTGCCTTGCCGTGGTGCGGCGGACAGCGCTGGGCCGGTCGCCGTGGTCGGCGGACCGCGGACACCTGCACCACAAACTCCTGGACATCGGATACTCGCACCGCGGCGCCGTCGTGCTGATGTACTTGTGGACCTGCATCCTTGCCTTCGGCGGCCTCGCTTTCGCGATCTTCCCCTGGCACGTAGTCCTCGCCATCGATCTGGCCGCGGCGGCAATCATGGCCGTGGCGACTGCCTGGCCGTACCTGCGCCAGCGCGGGCCGCGGCAGATGGCCCGCACTCCCGAATAGCCTGACCGGCATGCCCGGGGAACCGGCTCCGACGCGCTTTTCCGAATAATTTCTATCTAATGTAGAATTCAGGGGCGGTACTTCGCCGCCTGCCTTGACCAGCAATACGCCAGCGACGATTGGGATCTGATGACCTCCAACGCCGAACCGGAACCCGCTTCCGGCAACGGACCCGTTGGCGTCTCCGGCCCCACAAAATCCCTGTGGCTCAGGCTGCTGGCCATCAGTTCCGCGGCCTCCGCCGCAGCACTGGTGTTGACCGGCGCAGCCGCCTTCATCTTTAACGGCGCCGTGGGGTTCTGGTCCGCGCTGTTCGGGGGCGCGCTGGTGATGGCCTTCTTTGCCATCAGCCTCGCGGTGGGCCACTTCGTCGGCCGCAACAACCCCTCCGGAGCGATCGGAGTGTTCGTCGCGACGTACTTCGTCAAGGTTGTCGGCTTCGCCGTGGTCCTCTTCGTCATCGGCGCCCCGGCCTGGCTGCATGACCGCTGGTTCCTGATCGGCGCCGTCGTCACCGTCGTGTTCTGGCAGGCAGCCGAAATTTACGGTTTCAGCAAGGCCAGGCTTCAGATTTACAACGATCCCGAAACGCGAAAAGGCGGCACCGATGTTTAGCCGCAAATCCGGCCGCAGGCCAGTCGGCGGACCACGTACCGGACCAGAAAACCAGCCAGCCGAATCACCCAAAACTACGCCCGGTGCCCCCGGTGTATCGACCGGCGGAAGCGACGGCGGATACAACGCCGGAATCGCCGTCTTCAGCTACATTGTTGGCGGAATCATCGTCTGGAGTTTGATAGGGTGGGGACTGGATAATCTGTGGGGAACCCGCTGGATTGTGCTCGCAGGCGCTCTGCTTGGAGCTGCGGGAGGGTTCTATCTTTCTCATATGCACGGCCTCACCAGTAACAGAATTTCTGCTGGTGACGGCAATGCTGCACGTGGCCCGTCCCAGGACGAGGAACAGTAATGCCAAATAATTTTACAGGGGGAGAGGCGGGCACCAATGTCGCCGGTCCCCGCCCAACGCCCAATGATGGACACTGCAGAGAGGAAACGCGTTGATCGCGCTTGCGCTCCCGGCCCAAGATTCAGGAACCTTCACGCCTCCTGGAATTGAAGAACTTCACCTGCCGGCTATCATCCCCTGGGGTGCGGCCGAAGGATTTTCCAAGCAGATGCTGCTGGTAATCCTGTCGGTTGTCATTATCGCTACATTTTTTGTGATCGCTGCGCGGAAGCAGCAGCTGGTTCCCGGCAAGCTGCAGTTCGCAGGCGAGGCTGCCTACAGCTTCGTCCGCAACGGCATCGCCAAGGACATTATCGGCGGCCGGGACTTCATGAAGTATGTCCCGCTGCTGTTCAGCCTGTTCTTCTTCATCCTCGTGAACAACATCTACGGTGCAATCCCGCTGATCCAGCTTCCGACCTTCTCCCATGTCGGCGGAGCCTACGTGATGGCGGCGATCGTGTATGTCACCTGGATCGCCATCGGCATCAAGAGGAACGGCCTGAAGTACTTCAAGCTGGCAACAGTTCCTTCCGGTGTGCCGTTCTACATTCTCCCGATCGTCGTCCCGATCGAGATCATCTCCAACTTCCTGGTCCGCCCGGTCACGCACAGCCTCCGTCTGTTCGCCACCATGCTGGCCGGCCACTTGATCGTGATGATCTCCGGTGCGGGCATCGAATTCCTCGTGATGCAGGAAAACGTCCTCCTCAAGGGCGCGTCCGTACTCGTCCTTGGCGGTGCGATCGCCATGTACATGCTCGAAGCGCTGATCATGGTGCTGCAGGCCTACGTTTTCACGCTGCTGACCGCGATCTACATCGAAGGCGCGCTCCACGCCGACAGCCACTAGGCCCAGCGCCAGACGGCAGAAGGCCAGACGGCACAACATAGTCTTCCCCTCTAGGGGATGAAGCAAACCAAACAACCTGCCACATGGGTGGCATCTTGAAAGGAACAAAAAAATGGAAGGCTCCATCAACGGCTCCCTCAACCTCGTCGGCTACGGCCTCTCCGCCATCGGCGGTGGTATCGGTGTGGGTCTCGTGTTCGCTGCCTACATCAACGGCGTGGCACGTCAGCCGGAAGCCCAGCGCGTCCTGCAGCCGATCGCATTCCTCGGCCTCGCGCTGACTGAAGCCCTCGCCATCCTCGGCCTGGTCTTCGCGTTCGTTCTCAAGTAAACAGAACAACCGAACATCCAGAACCGAGTAGATAAGGACGGGTGAAATATGAATCAAGCGATCATCTCAGCCGCCACCGAAGGCGGTACTAACCCCCTCGTTCCCAATCCTTGGGAAATGCTTGTCGTCTTCGCCGGCTTTGCGCTCCTCATGTTCATCGTGGTCAAGTACGTTGTCCCGATGTTCGAGAAGACCTTCGCAGAGCGGGCCGAAGCCATCGAGGGTGGCATCGCCAAGGCCGAAAAGGCCCAGGCCGAGGCCTCCGCAGCACTCGAAGAGTACAAGCAGCAGCTCACGGAAGCCCGCACCGAAGCCAACCGCATCCGCGAGGAAGCACGCGCCGAAGGTGCCCAGATCCTTGCAGAGCTGAAGGAGAAGGCGGCTGCCGAGTCTGCCCGCATCACCGCGCAGGCCCACACGCAGATCGAATCCGAGCGCCAGGCGGCCGTTGTGTCGCTCCGCGCGGAGGTCGGCACGCTGGCCACGACTCTGGCGAGCCGCATCGTCGGCGAGGCACTGAGCGACGATGCACGGTCGGCCCGAGTGGTGGACCGCTTCCTGGCAGATCTGGAGAACCAGAACGCGGGTGTAGCTAAGTAATGGCAGGTGTATCGAGCGAATCGCTGGCCGCTGCGCTGGCGGCACTGGAGGCCAAGCTTCCCACCGCGTCGCTGCAGTTGGCAAAGGAACTCTTCGGAATCCTGGGAACCGTGGACAGCTCAGCCGGCTTGCGCCGCGCTTTGACTGACCCGTCCCGCAGCGGTGACGAAAAGTCGGCGCTGGTCAAGCAGCTCTTCGGCGGGAAAGTATCCGCTGACGCTGTTGAAATCGCAGCCGGACTGGCCAGCTCCCGCTGGGCATCGGCACGGGATATCGGCGATGCACTCGAGACTCTTGCCGCTTCGGTGGTCATCGCTGTTGCCGAGAACAAGTCGGCCGTCTCTGCCTCCGGGCTCAGCGGACTGGAATCGCTGGAGAACGATCTGTTCTCCTTCAACCAGGCCGTCGAGTCCAGCCACGAGGTCCAGCGTGCTCTGTCCGAGCCGCAGGCCAGCCCGGCCGCCAAGGTGTCCCTCGCCGACAAGCTCGTACCCGGTGCGAGCGAGGAAGCGAAAGTCCTGATCGGGCAGGCCGTCACGGCTCCGCGCGGGCTTAAGGTCACCAGGCTGGTCCGCCGTTTCGCCGAGCTTGCCGCCAAGCGCCAGCAGCGCTGGATTGCAACGGTCGACGTCACCCGTCCACTGACGGAAACGCAGATCAGCCGCCTGCAGGCGGGGCTGAACGCCCTTTACCGGCGCGAGCTCAAGATCAACATGAACGTTGACCCGGCACTGATCGGTGGCATCCGGATCCAGGTAGGTGACGAAGTGGTTGACGCTTCGGTCGCCGGCCGCCTGGGCCAGCTCCAGCGTCAGCTTGCCGGCTAGCCGGACAAGCACAACCTAACGACAAGAAACCCCGGTCATCGTGAGCAACGATGATCACGAAAACAGGAGAGCAGGGACTGCAGATGGCCGAATTGACCATCAACGCCGACGACGTCCGTAATGCGTTGAACGAGTTCGCGGCGTCCTACGAACCCGGAAACGCAGAGCGCGTAGAGGTCGGCCGTGTAACAACCGCAGGTGACGGCATCGCCCGTGTTGAGGGCCTTCCCTCGGTCATGGCGAACGAGCTGCTTCGCTTCGAAGACGGCACGCTGGGCCTGGCCCAGAACCTCGACGTCCGCGAGATCGGCGTCATCATCCTCGGTGACTTCACCGGAATCGAAGAAGGCCAGGAAGTCCACCGCACCGGGCAGGTTCTGTCCGTGCCGGTTGGCGACGCCTTCCTCGGCCGCGTGGTTGACCCGCTGGGCCAGCCCATCGATGACCTCGGCGAGATCAAGGCCGAGACCACCCGTGCTCTGGAACTCCAGGCACCCGGCGTGACCCAGCGTAAGTCGGTCCACGAGCCGATGCAGACCGGGCTCAAGGCTATCGACGCCATGATCCCGATCGGCCGCGGCCAGCGCCAGCTGATCATCGGTGACCGCCAGACCGGCAAGTCCGCCATTGCCATCGACACGATCATCAACCAGAAGGCCAACTGGGCTTCCGGCGACGTGACGAAGCAGGTGCGCTGCATCTACGTGGCGATCGGCCAGAAGGCATCCACGATCGCAGCCGTCCGCCAGACCCTCGAGGACAACGGCGCCCTGGAATACACCACAATCGTGGCTTCCCCGGCGTCCGACCCCGCAGGCTTCAAGTACCTGGCACCGTACGCCGGCTCGGCCATCGGCCAGCACTGGATGTACGGCGGCAAGCACGTCCTCATCGTGTTCGATGACCTGTCCAAGCAGGCCGAGGCCTACCGTGCAGTGTCGCTGCTGCTCCGCCGCCCGCCGGGACGCGAAGCCTACCCGGGCGACGTCTTCTACTTGCACTCCCGTCTGCTGGAGCGTTGTGCCAAGCTCTCCGACGAGCTCGGTGCAGGCTCGATGACCGGTCTGCCGCTGATCGAGACCAAGGCGAACGACGTTTCCGCCTACATCCCGACCAACGTGATCTCCATCACCGATGGCCAGATCTTCCTGCAGTCGGACCTCTTCAACGCCAACCAGCGCCCCGCTGTCGACGTCGGTGTGTCCGTCTCCCGTGTTGGTGGCGCCGCCCAGGTCAAGTCCATGAAGAAGGTCTCCGGTACCTTGAAGCTGGAACTGGCCCAGTACCGCGACATGCAGGCCTTCGCCATGTTTGCCTCGGACCTGGACGCCGCATCGCGCCAGCAGCTGACCCGCGGTGCACGCCTGATGGAACTGCTCAAGCAGGGCCAGTACTCGCCGTTCCCGGTCGAGAACCAGGTCGTCTCCATCTGGGCCGGCACCAACGGCCACCTGGACGAGGTTCCGGTTGAAGACATCAACCGCTTCGAGACCGAGTTCCTGGAGCACCTCAAGCACAAGTCCTCCATCCTGACGACGCTGGCCCAGACCAACGTCATGGACGATGACACCGCTGAAGCACTGAAGACCGCAATCGTGGACTTCAAGAAGGGCTTCTTCGGCGAGGGAGACAACCTCCTGGTCGGTGCGGGGCACGAGGAACACGCCCCCATCGGCGAGGATCAGGTCGACCAGGAAAAAATCGTCAAGCAGAAGCGCTAGTTTCGCTGGCAGGGACTGCCGGGACCCGCACGGGTTCCGGCAGTCCCGGCCATCGGGATCTTAGGAAAGGATAAGTATGGGAGCCCAGATCCGGGTCTACCGCCAGAAGATCAGCTCGACGACGTCGATGCGCAAGATCTTCAAGGCGATGGAACTGATCGCTACCTCGCGCATCGGCAAGGCCCGCGCACGCGTAGCAGCTTCACTGCCTTACGCGAACGCGATCACGCGTGCCGTTTCTGCTGTCGCAAGCCAGAGCGAAATCGACCACCCCCTGGTCACCGAGCCGGCGCAGATCCGCCGGGCCGCCGTCCTGGTCATCACCTCGGACCGTGGCCTCGCGGGATCTTACTCGGCGAGTGTCCTCAAGCAGGCCGAAGGCCTCAACGAGCTGCTCCACGGGGAAGGCAAGGAAGTCAAGACGTTCCTGGTCGGCCGCAAGGCGCAGGCGTACTTCGACTTCCGGAACCGTGAATACGCTCGCGTATGGACCGGCAACACGGATGCACCGGAGTTTGCGACCGCGCGCGAAGTCAGCGAAGCACTGCTGGCCGAATTCGCTAACGCCTACGAAGAGGGCGGCGTCGACGAAATCCACGTTGTCTACACCCGCTTCAAGTCGATGGTGACCCAGGAGCCGACGGTCGTCCGTCTGCTGCCGCTCGAGGTTGTCGAAGAGAAAGCCGCGTCCGAATCGGACCTGCTGCCCCTCTACGAATTCGAGCCGGAAACGGAGCAGGTTCTCGATGCCCTGCTGCCGCGCTACATCGAATCACGTATCTTCGCCGCCATGTTGCAGGCAGCAGCTTCCGAGCTCGCAGCCCGCCAGCGTGCGATGAAGTCCGCCGGCGACAACGCGACGGATCTCATCAAGAAGTACACGCGTCTGCGCAACACTGCCCGTCAGGCTGAAATTACGCAGGAGCTTTCCGAAATCGTTGCCGGTGCCGACGCGTTGTCCGCGTCCTAGCCAGCACGAGTCCGGATCCAGCTGTACCTGCACCAAAAGATAAACTTAACCCCACGCCATCTACTGAGTGAAGTGAGAGAGATGACTGCCACTGCTACCGATCACGTAGCCGCAACGTCCGGTGCTACCGGTCGTATTGCACGTGTTATTGGCCCGGTTGTCGACGTCGAATTCCCGGCTGACGCAATCCCCTCGATTTACAACGCACTCACCACCGAGATCACTCTCAACGGTGAGACCCGAACCATCACGTTCGAGGTTGCCCTGCACCTGGGTGACAACCTGATCCGTGCCATCTCCCTCCAGGCCACCGACGGACTTGTCCGCGGTACCAACGTGGTGGACACCGGTGCCCCGATCTCCGTGCCCGTGGGCGACGGCGTCAAGGGCCACATCTTCAACGTGCTGGGCCAGCCCCTCGACGTTGCCGAGTCCGAACTCCAGATCAGCGAACGCTGGCCTATCCACCGCAAGGCTCCGGCCTTCGCGACCCTGGAAGGCTCCACCGAGATGCTGGAAACCGGCATCAAGGTGATCGACCTCCTCACCCCGTACATCAAGGGTGGCAAGATCGGCCTGTTCGGTGGTGCCGGCGTCGGCAAGACCGTGCTGATCCAGGAAATGATCACCCGTGTTGCCCGCAACTTCGGCGGCACCTCGGTGTTCGCCGGTGTCGGCGAGCGTACCCGTGAAGGTAACGACCTCTGGGTCGAAATGGAAGAGGCCGGCGTCCTCAAGGACACCGCCCTTGTGTTCGGCCAGATGGACGAGCCGCCGGGAACGCGTCTGCGCGTTGCACTTTCCGCCCTGACCATGGCGGAGTACTTCCGCGATGTGCAGAACCAGGACGTGCTGCTCTTCATCGACAACATCTTCCGCTTCACCCAGGCAGGCTCCGAGGTTTCCACCCTCCTCGGCCGCATGCCGTCGGCCGTGGGCTACCAGCCCAACCTGGCTGACGAGATGGGCCTCCTCCAGGAGCGCATCACGTCCACCAAGGGCCACTCCATCACCTCGATGCAGGCCATCTACGTTCCCGCAGATGACTACACCGACCCGGCTCCGGCCACGACCTTCGCACACCTCGACGCGACCACGGAACTTTCCCGTGAAATCGCTTCCCGTGGTCTGTACCCGGCCGTTGACCCGCTGACGTCGACCTCCCGCATCCTGGATCCGCAGTACATCGGTCACGACCACTACAACACGGCCGTCCGCGTCAAGCAGATCCTGCAGAAGAACAAGGAACTTCAGGACATCATCGCCATCCTCGGCGTTGACGAACTCTCTGAAGAAGACAAGATCGTCGTGTCGCGTGCACGCCGCATCCAGCAGTTCCTCTCGCAGAACACCTACACCGCCAAGCAGTTCACCGGCGTCGAGGGCTCCACCGTGTCCATCAAGGACACTGTTGAAGGCTTCACCGCTATCTGCGACGGCGACCTTGACCACGTTGCAGAGCAGGCGTTCTTCAACGTCGGCGGCCTGGACGACGTCGAGCGCCAGTGGGCCAAGATCCAGGAACAGACCAAGTAATATGGCTGAGCTTGAGGTTGAGATTGTCGCAGCGGACCACTTTGTGTGGTCCGGAGCGGCCAAGATGGTCAAGGCCCGCACCAGCGATGGTGAAATCGGAATCCTGCCCGGCCACTCGCCCCTGCTGGCGATTCTGGCCGAAGGTGAGCTGGCAATCGAGCCGGTATCCGGTGACCGCATCGCTGTAGTCGTTGACGGGGGATTCTTCTCTGTCGACAACAACAGGGTGGTCATTGTTGCTGACAACGCCCAAATGGGCGAAGCGGCTACTGCGGGGATCCGCTAGCACGACCTTGATGAACGATATTGGTTTGCCGTTCATCGTCCTGGCAACTGCGTTTGCGTTGCTGGTATTTGCACTGTGCCTTTCGGGGGTGCGCCGCTTCAATCTGCGGCGCGCCCTGGGCACGGTGGACGCCTCCATCTGCACGGCTGGAAACAGCTGGCAGATGGGGGTTTGTCGTTATCAGGACAATGACCTCGAATGGTTCCGCCTGGTCTCACTCAGCGTCCGCCCCAAGCACACCTTCCGGCGCAGCTCGCTGGAGCTGCTTGGCCGGCGGAAGCCGACCGAATCTGAGCTCCTCAAGGTCCAGCCCGACGCCGTTATCGTGGAGCTCCGCTACGAGGGCCAGCAGGTCCTCCTGGCCATGCGATTCGATGCCTACACAGGGTTGTCATCCTGGCTTGAGGCCGGACCCGTCATCGGCGTCGGCACCTGGCGCTAGCCCCGGTGGACTACCTCGATGGCCTGAGCCTGGTCGACGGCCCGGTGGTGTGGCTCGTGTGGGCCGCCGCCGCGGCGGGCCTGGCCTACCTCCTGACCCACGTTGCCCTCCGGCACACGGGTTTTGCGCGCACGGGTTTTGGGCGCACCGGCCGCCGCGAGCCCGGCGCGGCCGTGGCCGTCGCGGCTGCCATGACCTTGCTCGCCGCGGCGCTCGTCGCTGCCGTGCACTGGTTCCTGCTCTACGCCGTCTCCGTCTTTCCTGCCGAACTGCCGGGGGAGACCCTCGCCTGGTCCGTCGCCGGCGTCCTCGCCCTGCTGCTGTGGCTCATGCGCCTGCTTGGGCTCTGGGGCCGCGGACGGCCCGGCACTAATCCGACCGGCACTAATCCGACCGGCACTAATCCGAGCCGTAGCCGTCGCTGGCGTTCAAGCGCAGCAGCCACGGCCGCTTTCCTGGCCGTCCTCGCGCTGGCCGCCGTCCAGATCAACATCTACTTCGGCCTGAACCACACTGTCGGCGACCTCACCGGAGCGGCCGCAGCCCGGATCCAGCCGCTCGAGGCCGGCCTGACGCGCGCCGCCGGCGCCCCTGCCGCCACCGGGCTCGCCCACTGGCAGGCGCCCGCCCACCTTCCCGACGGCGTCATCCGCAAGGCGGTCATCCCCGGCACCGTCTCCGGCTTCCAGAGCCGGGACGCCTACGTCTATCTCCCTCCGGCCTACCTGGGTTCCCCCCGGCCCGCGCTGCCGGTGCTGGTCCTCTTTTCCGGCCAGCCGGGCGGTCCCGCGGACTGGCTGACCGGCGGCGCACTCCGGAGCCGGCTCGACCGGTTCGCCGCGGAGCACGCCGGGGTGGCGCCGGTAACGGTGGTGGTCGATCCCAACGGCTCGGCCTCGGGAAACACGCTGTGCATGGACAGCCGGATTGCCCGGGCGGACACCTTCCTGGCGCGGGACGTGCCGGACTGGATCAAACGCACGCTCGACGTCGACCCGGATCCCCGCCAGTGGGCCGCGGGTGGCTTCTCCTTTGGCGGCACGTGCGCCATGCAGATGGTCACGAGGCATCCGGACGTCTACAGCGCGGCGCTGGCTTTCTCCAGCGAGGAGGAGCCTGCCCTCGCGAAGGTGCGGGCCAAGACCATTGAGGCCTCCTTCGGCGCCGACGCCGCGGCCTTCGACCAGCTGACCCCGCTGCGCGTCATGGCGGAACACCGCTTCGACGGCCACGGCGTGTATTTCGCCGCCGGAGACCGCGACCCGCAGTTCACCGGCCACATGGACGCGCTCTCCGAGGCGGCACGCCGGGCCGGGTTCAGCGTCGAAACACACCGGATAGCCAACGCGGGGCACTCCTGGGACGTGGCATCCGGCGGCCTTCCCGGCGGCCTGGACTTCCTGGCCCGACGCTGGGGGATCGAGCAATGAGCCAGGCCAAGACCGGCAGTAACCGGACCGCGGCGGGCCTGGGCCCGGAGATTCCGCCGCTGCAGGGTGTCTGGCGCCAGGGCCTGCGCCGGACGCTGGCGCACTTCCGTGCCGTACCCTTCACGCTGGCGGTCCTCGCGGCCTTCCTCGGTGTCGGGGCCGTCACGGGCAGCTTCCTGTCTGGCCCGCCCGACGCCCTGTTGCCCGTAGCGTCCGTCAACGCTTCGGGGCTGAAGGCGGGGCACTGGTGGTCCTTGTTCACCTCGCTGTTCTTCGCCACCAACCTGCTGGCCTACCTGACCGCATCACTGATGATCCTCCTGCTGCTGGGACTCGCTGAACGGCATCTGGGGACCCTGCGGACGGCCGTATTCTTCTTTGTAGGCCAGTTCGCTGCGGTGACGGTGTTCCTGCTGGTCACCCAGCTGGCCCGGTACATCGGCGACGGCTGGCTGGGGCTCATGGTCAACGCCCGGCTGATCGGCCCCTACGCCGCCGTCCTGGCCGTGGCCCTGGCCGCCAGCGGGCTGCTGCCCACGCTGTGGCAACGCAGGCTGCGGACCGCCGGCCTGTCCGCGTCCCTGCTGCTGGTGCTCTACGTCGGGCATCCGGAGACAGTGGTTGGGCTCGCCGGTGCCCTTGCCGGCCTGGCCGCGGGCTGGTGGATTCAGGGCGACCGGGGGACCCTGCACCGGCACCGTTCAACCGGACGCGAGACACGCAACCTGCTGGCGCTCACGGTCGCGATCTTCGCGGTGGGGCCGATCCTCACGGCCGCCGTCAGCAGCCCCACCGGGCCCCTGGCCCTGTTGCGCGACGTCGTGCTGAACCCGCTGCCCACACTGGGCCAGTTGGAGGAAAACTGCGGCGGCACGGTGGACGTCAGCTGCCTGGAGGCCGGCCGCGCCGGACTCGCCGGTCCGCTGGGCCTCGCGCTGGCGGTTGTCCCGGTGATCCTGCTGCTGATCTGTGCGGACGGCATGCGGCAGGGCCGCCGCCTGGCCCTGCGGATCGCGATCATCGTCCAGCTCGGCGTGACAGCCCTGGCTGCCGTGTACCTGGCCCTGTTCGCCCGGATTCCGCACTACGCCAGCCAGCCGCACACGGCCGTGATGGGCTCAGGCTTCGTCCGCGTCCTGCCGCTCGTGGCCGTTCCGTTGCTGCTCGTTGTGCTGCTTTGGCTTAACCGCCGGCAGTTCAGGGTGGAGACTGCTCCGCGGGCCAGGCGGACCCTGGGCATCGTGGTCGGGGGCACGTGGCTGGTGCTCGCCGGGGCGTATTCGGTGGCCTGGCTCGCCGCCGGCGGGATGGACCGCGACGGGGGAGTGCTGGGCCTCGCGGCGGAACTAGCCCGGCAGTACCTGCCGCTGCCCATTCCGGGCGCCTACAGCCGGTTGTTCCAGAACCGCAACGCCGTCGAGTCATTTCTGTTCGCCTATGCCGGCATCATCTTCTGGGGGGTGGCCCTGGCGGCGGTCTGGCTGGTGCTGCGGCGGCGGCTGCACGGTACCGGACACAGCACCGACGTCGGCTCCGGGGACCGGGACACGGCGCGTGACCTGATCCGCCAAGGCGGGGACTCACTGTCCTGGATGGCCCTCTGGGAACCGAACAAATACTGGTTTACGCCGGACCGGCGCGGCGGCGTCGCCTATCAGCAGCACGGCAACGTGGCCCTGACGCTGGCGGGCCCGTTCGGATCCGCTGCCCTCCGCGAGGAGACCGCAGCGGGTTTCATGCGCTACTGCGCCGAACACGCCCTGATCCCGTGTTTCTACTCCTGCACCGCCGAACTCTGGCCGATGCTCCGGGCCCGCGGATTCCGCCGCGTGGCCGTGGCCCAGGAAACCAGGCTCGCCGTGCGCGAACTCGAGTTCAAGGGCAAGGAATGGCAAAACGTCCGCACCGCCCTGAACCGTGCCGCGAAGACCGGTGTCCAGGCCGTATGGGGGCGCTACAGCGAATTCCCGGCCCCGCTGCGGACCCAGCTCAGCGAGGTCTCCGAAGAATGGGCGGCGCAAAAGCACGTGCCGGAGATGGGCTTCACGCTCGGCAGCATCGACGAGCTCGACGACGACGAGGTGCTGTGCTGCCTGGCGGTGGACGCCTCCGGACGCGTGCAGGGCGTTACGAGCTGGCTGCCGGTGTACGAGCACGGACAGCTCGTGAGCTGGACCCTGGACTTCATGCGCCGGCGCGGCGACGCTTTCCCTGGTGTCATGGAGTTCCTCATTGCTTCCGCCGTGCTGGAACTCAAGCGCACGGTTGAGGTGATCTCCCTGTCCGGATCGCCGCTGGCGAAGGACCGTGACGGAGACATTGCCGGCGCCAGCGACTCGGGCAGCGACTCCGGGAACAGCGACGCCGGCAGCGATTCCGGCGGCAGCGACGCCGGGCCGGAGGGGCTGGCCGGGATCCTGGACGTGGTGGGCAGGGCCCTGGAACCCGTCTACGGCTTCCGCTCGCTGGCAACCTTCAAGTCGCGTTTCAAACCGGACTACCGCACGCTGTACCTCTACTACCAGGATCCGTTGCAATTGCCGGCGATGGGCCGGGCCCTGAGCCGCGCGTACCTTCCCGGGTTGTCCGTCCGGCAAAGTGCCCGGCTGCTGCGCACTTTGGTGCGTTAGGCAGGGCCCTGCGGGTTAGTGCCCGGCGTTAGTGCGGAATTCGGCTGAAGAATGCACCGGGCCAATGCGGACGACCTGAAACACCGCGCCCAAGAATGCACAAAAAAATGATCCCCGGCACTAATGCCGGGGATCATTCCTGGTGCCGGAAATGCCCTAAAGCACTTCCCGGCGGCAGACTAGACCAGCGTTACGCCGGTGGCCTGGGGGCCCTTGGCGCCCTGGCCGATCTCGAACTGAACACGCTGGTTCTCGTCGAGGGTCTTGAAGCCACCGGTCTGGATCTCGGAGTAATGAACGAAGACATCGCCATCGGAGTCATCCGGGGTGATGAAGCCGAAGCCCTTTTCTGCGTTGAACCACTTGACGGTTCCCTGAGCCATTTGTTTCTCCTCATTGTGGATCTTGAATAAATCCGGCGCACTTCGCACCGGACTTGGTCACTCTGCGAGAAGAACCTTTGGCAACGGAACCGGATTCACGGACCGTGGCGGCAGGAGCTTCACGCTCGCAACATGTCTTGCGAGCATGAAAAACACCTACACAAAGACTCGTATAAGAATTTCATGACACTTGCGTCAGGTCAACGGGCGAACGGAAGAATTGCATAAAAATTGTGCAAAGAACGTCTTAACGCGAATCGCTGCCACGGAAAGCCTGCCGCAGGGTGCTTAAAAGAGCCGGGATTCGCTGTCGTCAACGCCGCGCATGGCGTCGTAGTCCAGGGTCACGCAGTCGATTCCGCGGTCCTTGGCGAGGACCTTGGCCTGCGGCTTGATCTGCTGGGCTGCGAAGATTCCCCGGACCGGGGCCAGCAGCGGGTCCCGGTTCAGCAGTTCCAGGTACCGGGTGAGCTGCTCGACGCCGTCGATGTCCCCCCGGCGCTTGAGCTCAATGGCCACGGTGGCGCCATCCGCGTCCCGGGCCAGGATGTCCACGGGGCCGATCGCGGTGAAGTACTCCCGGCGGATCAGCGAGAACCCGGTGCCCAGCAGTTCGATCTGGGCGGCCAGGAGCCGCTGCAGGTCCGCCTCGACGCCGTCCTTGATCAGGCCGGGGTCCTGGCCCAGTTCGTGGGAGGTATCGTGCAGCTGCTCGTGGATGTTGATGATGAGCCGGTCATCGGTCTTGGCCGACTGGACCGTCCACTGTTCGACGACGCCGACTTCGACCTCGACCTCATCGGGTGTGGAGACCCGCAGGGACGCAGGAGGGCTCATCCAGTTCAGCGGCTTGTAGGACCCGCCGTCGGAATGGACCAGGACCGAACCGTCGGCCTTGACCAGCAGCAGCCTGGTGGCCAGCGGCAGGTGGGCTTTGAGGCGGCCGACGTAATCAACGGAGCAGCGGGCTATGACTAAACGCACCCGGTCAACTCTACCGCCTGCGCGGGCGGCGGCTTGGCGGGGCGACAACGGGCGGCAGCCGGACTGGGGCAGAATGGAGGCATGCCCCGTTCCAACCGACCCCGCCGCGCCGGTTCTGCGAAGACAGGCTCCGGCAAGGGCACAGCGCCCGGAAAGAGCAAAGCCGCCGGAGCCAAGCACGGACCGGCACCGGAACTTGACCTGGAGCGCGCCCGCTCGGGTTTCGCCCGCCGGGAGAGCGCACCGGACGGCGAATGGATGGTCCGCCCTATCACCGCGGGCCGCGCCGAGAAGACCTACATCTGCCCGGGCTGCTCCACCGCCGTGCTGCCGGGAATCGCCCACCTGGTGGTCTGGTCCGAGGACCACCTCTTTGGCGCTGCCGCGGGTCTCGCCGAGCGGCGCCACTGGCACAGCAACTGCTGGACTTCGCGGAGCTACCGGTATCGCTAAGCTGGTCAGCATGAGCTTTGATCCCGCCTCGTACGTCTTCACCCAGCCCTCTGCTCCCACTGCCATCCGCGCCTCCACGGTCCTGCCGGCCCGCCGCGAGAACGTCGAACTCCGCACGTCGGACGGGCACCGGCTGGTGGGCGAGCTCGCCGTCCCGGAAACCGGCGGAATCAAGGCAACACTCATCACGCTGCACCCGCTGCCGACGCACGGCGGCTTCATGGATTCGCACGTCTACCGCAAGGCCTCCTACCGGCTGCCCGCCCTCGCGGGAATCGCCGTCCTGCGCTTCAACACACGCGGCACCTCATCGCCGCGGGGAACCAGCGGGGGAGCCTTCGAGGAAGGCGTCGGCGAGCGTCTCGACGTCGAGGCCGCGGTGCAGTTCGCCGTGGACCGCGGCCTGCCAAACCGGTGGCTGGTCGGCTGGTCCTTCGGCACCGAACTGGCCCTGATGTACGGCGCCACCGAGCCCGTCGCCTCGGAAATCGAGGGGGCTGTGCTGCTCTCACCCCCGCTGCACCGGGCCACGGACGTGCACCTGAAGGAATGGGCCGAGGCCGGCAAGCCGCTGAAGGTCCTGGTCCCCGAGCACGACGACTACCTGCAGCCGGCGGCTGCGGCCGCGAGATTCGCGCTGGTGCCGCAGGCGCAGGTGCTGGGGGTCGACGGCGCCAAGCACCTGTGGGTGGGGGAGAAGTACGCCGGGCGGGTTCTCAACGAAATCGTGGACGAGGTGATCCCCGGCAGTGCCGGATCTGGCAGCGCCGGAACTGTGCTTCCGCAGGAATGGGACGGGCCGGTCGCCACGGCACACGCCTGAGCCGCCAACGGCGCAAAAGAATAAACCGCACCGAAACAGGACAGCCGCACCGTGGACCACGGTGCGGCTGTCCTGTTTCAGTGCGAAAATCCGCCAGGGGGAACTGTCAGCGGCTGTCCTGGCGCGCGATGAGGATTTCTTTGACCAGCAGCATGATGGCCGCCGCGGTGGGAATGGCGATCAGGGCTCCGAGGACGCCCAGCAGGCTGCCGCCGGCGATGACCGAGATGACGGCGACGGCGCCCGGCACCGCCACGGCTTTCTGCATGATGCGCGGTGAGATGAAGTAAGCCTCGAACTGGAGGTAGGCGAAATAGCAGATGGCGAAGACAAGCGCGGTCTGCCAGCCGGCGGTCAGTGCCACGATTGTCACCAGGAACCCGGCAATCATGCCGCCCACCAGCGGGATGAACGCCAGCAGGGCCACCACGAACGCCAGCAGCGTGGCGAACGGTACGCCGATGATCGACATCACAATGAACGCGAACGTGGCGTTCAGCACTGCGACGGCGGCCTGGCCGATCACGTAGTTGCCCACCGAACCGGTGATTTCCTCGGACAGGGCTTCAACCCGGGCCCGGCGCGAGCGCGGCGCGAGCCGGTAGCCCCACTTCTTCATGGCGGGCAGGGCACCGAGGAAGTACAGGCTCAGGACCAGCACGATCAGTGCGCCGAACAGTCCGTTTGCCACGGTGGAGCCGAAGCCCACAACACCGCCGAAGATGCCGCCCATGGCGTCCGGGTTGTTCACGAACTTTTCCAGCTCCTGGCTGATCCGGTCCCGGATGCCGAACTGGCTGTCGACGCTCCGGAAGAATTCCGAGTCAATGAACTCCTGGACCCACTTGGGCGCCTGCTGCACGATTTGCGTCACCTGCTGCACGATCGTGGGGATCAGGGTGGCAAAAAATGCGGCGACTCCGAGTGCCAGGGTGGATACGGACAGGAGGATGCCGGCGGCGCGGGGGACATTCCGGCGTTCGAGCCAGCGCACCACCGGGTCCAGCCCCAGGGTGATGAAGAGCGCAGTGATGATCCACAAGAGCAACTGCGTCGTATTTGACCCGATCCAGTAGACCAGGAGGGCGAAGCCGACGCCGACCGTGCCCATGAAGCCCATATACAGGGGGTGCTGGGCCGACATGCGCGGACCGGGACTGCCGAAGCGGGCATCGGCCGCGGACGTCTCCTCGGCCCCGGCCTCGTGCTCCGGGGGCATCTCGAAGCGGATTCTCGGCTGGGCTCCGGGCAGGGGCTGGCGCAGGCGCCGGGCCGCGGACAGCAGGACATTTGCCGCGGCCATCCGGGGGCGGGAGGTTGTGGGCCGGGGACTGGAAACGGGTTGTTCGGGGCCGGGTTCCTGGCCGTCGGATTCCTGCGCTTCTTCTGGTCCGGCGGAGGACGAATCCGTATGTTCAGTCACTGCGTTAAATGCCCTTAATTCCTTGCTGCGCCACACTGGCGGCACTGGTGTGATGATCACCGCAAACACTATCAGCAGGCTTGTCACCAGAGGGGAAAAACGCCCCCGCGGCCACCGCCGCTGGGGGCCGTCCGGGTCCCCGATCTGACTCGCGGGTAACAAAATGGTTACTATTGAAGCTAACTGTCCGCTGATGATAGGTAGTATTTTGCGTTTCAAGACTGCAGTCGCCCTGGTGCTGCTTGGCCTCCTGACACTCCTGGCCGGGATTGGCCAGAAGACGTTCTGGGCTCCCCCGGAGACGATTACGGCCACCGCTCCGACCGGCACCGCCGCGCCGCTGACTGTCTTCGACGAGAAGCTGAAGACTCTGCACCCCGGGACCGTGAAGATCACAGTCAAGGGTGAAGGGGCCTTCCTGCTGGCCGCGGGCCGGCCGGACGACGTCGACGCCTGGGTGGGCAAGACGGCGCACAACACCGTCGCCGGCGTCTCCGAGGACGGCAAGGCGCTGCAGCTGACGCATACCGACGGCGAAGCTACCGCGCCGTCGCCCGCCGGATCGGATCTTTGGGTCACCACCGAGAACGCCACCGGCGAAATGGACTACTCGTGGAACGCGCCGGCCGACGGCGACTGGTCGCTGCTCCTCGCCGCGGACGGCACCAAGCCCGCCCCGGGCTCCATCACGATGACTTTTCCGAACGACACCTCCACGCCGTGGGCCATTCCGTTCATGGTGCTCGGCGGCCTGCTGATCATCGCCGGCGGGGCGCTGCTGATCCTCAAGCCGAAGTCAGGCAACCGCGCCGGCGGCGGCACCGGCGGCGGCAGCACGTTCGCACGCCGCGCGCAGGCCAAGGCCGCGGCACGCCGCGGGGACAACGGCTCGACGGCAAGCACCCAGGATCCTGCCGCACCCGGCACCCCCGCACCCGAGACTGCACCGCAGCCGGCCACGCCGGAGAAAACAGGCCCGGAAAGAACAGCGCCGGAGAAAGCAGCGGCCGGCCAGAAGAAGGGCTCCGGCACGGTGCGCCGTTCCGGCATCGTGGTGGCAGTGCTGACCGCCGCAGCCGTCGCCGGAACGTCAGTGGCCGCCCAGGCCAGCCAGACGCCCGCGCCGTCGCCCAGTGCCCCGGCCTCCAGTGCTCCCGCCTCCGGCGCCCCGGCCTCCGACGCCGCGACCCCGGGCAGCGAGGGCCAGACCGGCGATGCGCCCGTGCTGCTGGACGCGCAGTTCCGCCGCGTCCTGGAACAGGTTGCCGGTGCCGTCGATGCAGGAGACGCTGCCAAGGACGCCGCCAAGCTGGCGCCGCGGGTGGCCAAGTCCGAACTCCAGGTGCGCACACAGAACTACAAGATCCGCTCGCAGGTCGGTTCCTACGAGGCCCGCATGCCTGTCCGCTCCACCAAGCTGCTGACCACGGTGGTCACCAACAAGCGCAGCTGGCCGCGCTCGGTCATGGCCGTGACGCAGGGCGAGGGCAACGTCGTCCCGCAGCTGTTGACCCTGACCCAGGAGTCCCCGCGGGATAACTACAAGCTGGTCAGCAGCACCCCGCTGCAGCCGGGTGCCACCTTCCCGGGAATCGGCCGGGCCGGTACGGAGACGCTGGCGCCCGCGGACAAGACCGGGCTCTCGTACAGCGGCGACGAAGCCCTCGCCGGGCTCGGTGACCGCCTGACCAAAGCCGACTCCACCTTCAAGGACAAGCTCGTCGAAGGCCAGTCCTCCCCGTACATCGCGGACACCCTCGCCTACCAGGCCGACGTCGTCAAATCAGGCGTCAACGGCACCTTCGCCTTCACGCACAAGGCGGCCGCGGACAACACTGTCGTGTTCCGAACCGCTGACGGCGGGGCCTTGGTCCTGGGACGGCTGAACTTCTCGTTCGACGGCACTCCGAAGGCCGACGGGGACAAGCTCACCATCGGCGACGACGCGGCCGCCCTGGCCGGCGGCAAGGAGACCAGCACCGGCATGGTGCTGGACTTCGCAGAGGCCGTGGCTGTCTATGTTCCGCCGGCCGGTTCCAAGGATCCGATGAAGCTCGTGGCCGCCACCCGCGGCCTGGTCGGGGCGTCCTTCAAGTAGCCTTCGCCGGCGGGCATGGTGGCGCCGGGCGGGACTTCAATGGCTAGAGTGGAGCTATGACTACGCCAGCTTCCCGCCCGGTCCCGCCAGTTGCCGCCAGCCCGCTGAACCTGCGCGGCGCCGTCGATCTCTCCGCCCTGAAACAGCGGCCGGCTCCGAGTTCTCCGGAACCTGCCCGTCCCGGCGCCGCAGCCCCCGGCCCGGCGGGCTCCGCCGGTGCTGCCGGTGCCCCGGCGGAACCGGCATCCGGCCCGGCCGACCACGCGGGCCGGCCGTTGCGCGTGGATGTGACCGAGGGCAACTTCCAGGAGCTCGTGGACCTCTCGGCCCAGGTGCCTGTGGTGATCGCGCTCTGGGCCTCCTATTCGCCAGGCTCCGGCCAGCTGGTGGACGTCCTTGAAGGCATCGTCGAGAGCTACGACGGCCGGCTGGTCCTCGGGGCCGCGGACATCGACGTGTTCCCGGAACTTGCCCAGGCGTTCCAGGTGCAGGCAGTGCCGACCGCCGTCGCGGTGGTCAAGGGCCAGCCCGTGCCGCTCTTCCAGGGCGGCGCGGACGAACAGCAGGTACGCAGCCTGTTCGATGAACTTCTCAAGGTCGCGGCCGCCAACGGCGTGACCGGACGGATCGGCGCCGGCGGCCCGGGTGGCGCGGAACCGGAGGCGCCGCCACTGCCGCCGCTGCACCAGGCGGCGTTCGATGCGATCGAGGCCGGCGACTACGCGGCCGCGGCCGCCGCCTACCGGCAGGCCCTGAACGAGATGCCCGCCGACGCGGAGGCCAAGGCCGGCCTGGCGCAGGTGGAACTGATGGATCGCCTGCAGGCCCTCTCCGGGCCCGAGGCAGATGCCCTGCGCCGGCTCGCGGCCGACGAGCCGGACAACCTCGAGGCCCAGCTCGGGGTTGCGGACCTGGATATCGCCGGCGGCCACATCGAGGACGGCCTTGGCCGGATCGTGACGTTCATTGGCCGCAACTTCGGCCCGGAACGGGAGACCGCCCGGGTGAGGCTGCTTGAACTCTTCGACGTCGTCGGCACCGGCGACGAGCGCGTCGCCAAGGCCCGCCAGGGGCTGGCCCGGGTGCTGTTCTAGTGGGATCGGCACTCTTCGCGCCGCTGGATCTAAGGTCCCTGCGGCTGCAGCACCGTGGCTGGGTGTCGCCGATGTGCCAGTACAGCTGCGACCCGGAAACGGGCGAAGGCGTGCCCACAGACTGGCACCTGATGCATCTGGGCTCCTTTGCCACCGGGGGAGCGGCCCTGGTCCTCACCGAGGCCAACGCCGTGAACGCCGCGGGCAGGATCAGCCCCCGCGACGCCGGCCTCTACAACGACGACCAGGCCGCGGCCTGGGAACGCATCACCGCCTTCGTGCACCGACACGGCACCGCGGAGACCAAGATCGGCACCCAGCTGGCGCACGCCGGCCGGAAAGCGTCCTCCTACTGGCCGTTCTCCGGCAAGTTGGGAAGCGTGCCGGCGTCCGAGGGCGGCTGGGACACCGTGGGTCCTGGCACCGGCGCATTCGACGGCTACGCGCCGCCGTCCGCCATGACGGAAGCGCAGATCGACGGCGTGATCGCCGATTTCGCCGCGTCCGCCGTGCGGGCCGTCGACGCAGGGTTCGACACTATCGAAATCCATGGCGCGCACGGCTACCTGCTGCACCAGTTCCAGAGCCCGCTGGTCAACGACCGCACGGACCGCTGGGGCGGGGACGAGGCGGGCCGGAACCGATTGACGCTTGCCGTGGTGGACGCCGTCCGCGCGGTCATCCCGGACGCCATGCCCCTGCTGCTGCGGATCTCGGCCTCGGACTGGGCGCCGGGCGGGATCGAGGCCGACGCCTCGGTCCGGATGGCCGCGGCCGCCGCCGAGCGCGGAGTGGACCTGGTGGACGTTTCCAGCGGCGGGGCCGTGGCGCACCAGCAGATTCCCGTGGGCCCCGGCTACCAGACCGGGTTCTCCGCCCGGATCCGGCGCGAAACCGGGATCAGGACCGGCACGGTGGGACTCCTGACGTCCGCCGGGCAGGCCGAGCACGCGGTGGCCACCGGCCAGGCGGACGGCGTGTTCATCGCCCGTGCCGCCCTGCGGGATCCGCACTGGTGGCTGCGGGCCGCGTTTGAGCTCGGCCATGACCTCGCGTGGCCGCCGCAGTACGAGCGCGCCCTGCCCCGGCATTCGTTCTAGAACCGGCATCCATTCCAGAACCGGCATCCATTCCAGAAACAGCTGTGCCGGTTCCCGCGAGTGAAAACGTACGCCTTGCGGACTATCCTTTTCGCGCCGTCCGGCGGTTAGTCTGGCGTCATGACATTCCAACCCCCTGGCCAGCAGGGACAGCCAGCCCCGCCCGGCCCGTCGTCGCCGCCGGTTCCTGCCCTGTCCCTGCTTGGCCTCGCCAAGCGCTTCGGCGACAAAATCGCCGTCGATGGCATCAGCCTGGACGTTCCGGCCGGCTCCTTCTACGGGGTGGTCGGGCCCAACGGCGCCGGTAAGACCACCACCTTGTCCATGGCGACCGGCCTGCTGCGCCCGGACTTCGGCACCGCGCTGGTCCACGGCGTCGACGTCTGGCAGCATCCGCTGGAGGCCAAGAAGCTGATGGGGATCCTGCCCGACGGCGTCCGGCTGTTCGACCGCCTCAGCGGCGAGCAGTTGGTCACCTATGCCGGCCTGCTGCGCGGGATGGACCGGGAGATGGTGGCGTCGCGGGTGGCGGAACTGCTCGCTGCCCTGGACCTGGCCAATGACGCCGGCACGCTGGTGGTGGACTACTCCGCCGGCATGACCAAGAAGATCGCGCTGGCCTCGGCGCTGATCCACGCCCCGCGGCTGCTGGTCCTCGACGAGCCGTTCGAATCGGTGGACCCGATCTCCGCGGCGAACATCCGCGACATCCTGGACCGCTACGTTTCCTCGGGCGGAACGGTCATCGTCTCCAGCCACGTCATGGACCTGGTCCAGCGCATGTGCGACCACGTCGCAGTCGTCGCGGGCGGCCGGGTCCTCGCCGCCGGGACTGTGGAGGAAGTCCGCGCCGGCGCCACCCTCGAGGACCGCTTCGTGCAGCTCGTGGGCGGCCGGAACCACACGGAAGGGCTGGAATGGTTGCGCACCTTCTGAGGCTCAAGCTGAACCTGCTGCGCAACAGCGTCCGGCGCAGCCCGTGGCAGCTGGTGGGCCTCGGGATCGGCGCCCTGTATGCCCTGGGAATCGTGGCTGTTTGTGTGGCCGGGCTGTTCGTCCTGCGCGGGGTGGAGATTGAACTCGCCCAGACCGTGGTGGTCCTGGGCGGCGCCACGGCGCTGCTGGGCTGGGCCGTCATTCCCGTCGCTGTCTCCGCCGCGGACATGACGCTGGACCCTGCTCGGTTCACCACCTTTGCCGTCCCCATGCCGCAGCTGCTGGCCGGGCTGGCGCTCGGCGGCCTGATCGGCATACCGGGTCTCGCCACCTCACTCGTTGCGCTCGCCACGGTGGGCACCTGGTCCCGCAGCCTGCCGGCCGCAGCCGGCGCCCTCGTCGGTGCCCTGCTGGGCGTGCTGAGCTGCATCGTTCTCTCCAAGGTCGTGACCACGGCCACGGCCGGACTGGCAAGCTCCCGGCGCTTCAAGGACATCAGCTCAGTCGCCTTCCTCATCCCGCTCGTGCTCACGGGACCCATCGTGGCGGGCATCGCGAGGGGAATCGCCGGTTCCGGCGATTTCCTGACCGGCCTGGCCCGGGCCCTGTCCTGGACGCCGGCCGGGGCGGCGTTCTCGCTCGGCGGCGAGCTGGCTGCCGGCAGCTACGCGGCCGCGACCGTGAAATTCCTCATCGCCGCGGCCACCCTGGCAGGGCTGGCGCTAGCGTGGAAGGTCCTGCTGCAGCGCGCCCTGGTGACCCCGCCCTACGCCGGGACATCCAAGCGGCGGACTGGCGGCACGGGCCTGTTCGGGTTGCTCCCGGCGACACCGGCCGCCGCCGTCGCCGCGAGGTCCCTGTACTACTGGCTGCGCGATCCCCGCTACGCCGGCGCGCTCGTGGTCGTTCCGCTCCTGCCGGTGCTGTTCCTCTTCCAGGGCAGCCAGAGCGGGTTCTACGGCCCGTTCCAGTTCGTCGGGCCGCTGACGGCCTTCCTCCTGGCGTGGTCGATCTCCACGGACGTCTCCTATGACAGCACCGCCTTCGCCCTGCACGTAGCAACGGGGGTGCGCGGCGCCGACGACCGGCTCGGCCGTGCGCTGGCATGCCTGAGCTTTGCGCTGCCGGTGGCGGTCCTGTTCAGCGTCGGGCCGTTCTTCTTCACCGGCGACTGGGACAAGCTGCCCGCGGTCCTGGGCCTCTGCCTCGGCGTCCTCTTCACCGGCCTGGGCCTGGCCTCGGTGATCTCGGCGCGCTACACCGTGAGCGTCCCGCTCCCGGGGGACAGCCCGTTCAAGAAGCCGCCGGGCAACGTGGCCCAGACCCTCGCCGTGCAGTTCGGCGGCATGGCCGTGCTTCTGGTCCTCGTGGCTCCCGAAGCGGCGCTCGTGGCCGCGCAGTTCATCACTGGGAGCTCCGTGCCGGGCTGGTTCGCGATGGCCCTCGGACCCGTGCTTGGTCTCACACTCTTCGCCGTCGGTGTCCGGACCGGCGGAGCATGGCTGGACCGGCGGGCGCCGGAGCTGCTGGCACAACTGGCCGTCAACCGCTGACGGGTGCATGCTGGGAGTGCGCAGACTCGGACACCAGGTAGGCCAGTAAGGCAGGATCATGGAAGTTGTCATCCTTCCCGGCAGCAAACAGATCGCGTCGCTTGCCGCGGATGCGGTGGAGGCCCTTCTCCGCCGCAAGCCCGACGCCGTCCTGGGCCTGGCGACCGGTTCCACGCCCCTGCCGGTGTATGTCGAACTGGCGGCGCGGCACGAGCGCGCCGGCCTGGATTTCAGCCGGGTCCGCGCCTTCGCCCTGGACGAGTACGTGGGGCTGCCGGCCGGCCACCCGGAGTCCTACCGCGAGGTGATCGCCCGCGAATTCACCGCACGGGTGAACATCAGTCCGGCCAACGTCCACGTGCCCGACGGCGCGGCGGCGGACATCCCCGCAGCCTGCAGGGCCTACGAAGATGCCATCCGCGATGCCGGGGGAGTGGACCTTCAGCTCCTCGGCGTCGGAACGGACGGCCACATCGGGTTCAACGAACCGGGATCGTCGCTGGCGTCCCGGACGCGGATCAAGACCCTGATCGAGCAGACACGCCGGGACAACGCACGGTTTTTCGGCAGCCTGGCCGACGTGCCGCACCACGTCCTGACCCAAGGCCTGGGCACCATCCTGGATGCCCGCCACGTGATCCTGATCGCCACCGGTGCGCAAAAAGCCCAGGCCGTCCGGGACCTCGCGGAGGGCCCCGTCGCCGCCATCTGTGCGGCCTCCGTGCTGCAGTTGCACCCGCACGCCACCATCCTCCTGGACGAGGCGGCGGCGTCGTCGCTGCGGCTGGCGGATTACTACCGCCACAGCTACGACCACAAACCCGCCTGGCAGGGCCTCTAGGCCCCGCCGCCGGCACCCCGCAGGTCCGGCAGCGCCCTTCCAACGGCTAAGATGGGTGTCATGACTAGCATGACCGATCCTCTCGAAAACGATCCGATGCGCGAGCTCTCCGGAGCCGGGACGTCAACGGCCACGATCGAGCGCGAGGAACTGCGCCAGGAAGTTGAGCCCGGTGACCGGGAGCGCTTCTCGCACTACGTGCGCAAGGAAAAGATCATGGAATCCGCGCTGACCGGTGAACCGGTGATCGCGCTCTGCGGCAAGGTCTGGACTCCGGGCCGGGATCCGCAGAAGTTCCCCGTCTGCCCCGAATGCAAGGAAGTCTACGAGGGCCTGCGCCCCGGAAACGACGGCGGCAAGGGCTCCGGCGACAAGTAAAGGGCAATCAACGGAACCAACAGGTTCCGTTAGCCGTCTTCGGACGGCGCTTCCCTATGGCGGCGCGCCGTCGTGCCCCTGATTTTGTGCTTTCCTGATTGCCGGTCCATGCTGTCCGGGTACTGCCTTACGGTCCATCCAAAAAGATTGGTGTTTTTGTGCTTAATTGGGTTTCTCCGTCGGCTGCAGCCATGCGCGGATGGAGGGCGCCTTAATGACGGAGACACTTTTCGGCGGACCCACGCTTCCCCCCGCCTATCCCGAGCGGGCCGCCTGGGGCACCGCCCCCAAGCTGCGCGCCTGGCAGCAGGAGGCGCTGGACAGCTACTTCAGCACCCATCCTAAGGATTTCCTTGCGGTCGCAACCCCCGGCGCGGGTAAGACCACCTTCGCCCTGCGCGTGGCGTCCATGCTTATCGATTCCGGGGTGGTCAACCGCGTGACCATCGTGGCGCCCACCGACCACCTCAAGCGCCAGTGGGCCGACGCCGCGGCCCGGGTGGGCATCGCGATCGACCCGAACTTCAAGAATGCCGACGGCCAGCACGGCCGCGGGTTCATCGGTGTCGCCGTGACCTATGCCCAGGTGGCCAGCAAGCCCATGCTGCACCGGGCCAAGACCGAAGCCGCCCGCACGCTGGTGATCCTGGACGAAATCCACCACGGCGGCGAGGCCCTGTCCTGGGGCGACGGCCTCCGTGAGGCGTTCGACCCGGCGGCCCGGCGGCTCTCCCTGACGGGCACCCCGTTCCGCTCGGACACCTCGCCCATCCCGTTCGTGGAGTACGCCGAGGACCGGGACGGGATCCGGCGCTCGAAGGCCGACTACACCTACGGCTACGGCAAGGCCCTGCGCGACCACGTGGTCCGCCCGGTGATGTTCATGGCGTACTCCGGCCAAATGCGCTGGCGCACCAGCGCGGGGGACGAGATGGCCGCCTCGCTCGGGGAGTCAGCCGTCACGAAGGACATCACGTCCCAGGCCTGGCGCACCGCGCTGAACCCGGCCGGCGAATGGATCCCCGCCGTCCTGGCCGGCGCGGACAAGCGTCTCAGCGAGGTCCGGCGCAGCGTCCCGGATGCCGGCGGTCTGGTCATTGCCACGGACCACGAGGACGCCCGCGCGTATGCCGGCCAGCTGAAGAAGATCACCGGCGAATCGCCCACCGTCATCCTCTCCGACGACGCCAAGGCCTCCAGCAAGATCGAGGAATTCACCGCCAGCGAGAAGCGCTGGATGGTGGCCGTCCGGATGGTCTCCGAAGGCGTCGACGTTCCGCGGCTGTCCGTCGGCGTCTACGCCACCTCGACCTCCACCCCGCTGTTCTTCGCCCAGGCCGTGGGGCGCTTCGTGCGTGCCCGCAAGCGCGGCGAGACGGCGTCGGTCTTCCTGCCCTCCGTGCCGCAGCTGATGGCCCTGGCCAACTCGATGGAGGCCGAGCGCGACCATGCCCTGGACCGCCCGGAGAAGGAAGACAGCGACGGACTCTTCAATCCCGAGGATTCGCTCATGGACGAGGCGAACCGCGAGGAGAAGGCCTCCGATTCCCTGATGAAGGGCAAGTTCGAGGCCCTAGACTCCCAGGCGTCCTTTGACCGGGTGCTCTTCGACGGCGGCGAATTCGGCACCGGCGGCGAGGTGGGCTCGGAGGACGAGCTCGACTTCCTCGGGATCCCGGGCCTGCTGGACGCTGAACAGGTCGGCACGCTGTTGCGCCAGCGCCAGCACGAGCAGCTGAACCGGAAGAACAGGCGCTCCCCGCAGACTGAGGCAGCCGTGGCTGCGGCCCCGGCCGTGCCGGACCACCGGATGCTCATGGACCTGCGCACCGAGCTGGCCAAAAACGTCGCCGCCTGGTCGGCCCGCACCGGGACCCCGCACGGCGTCATCCATACCAAGCTCCGGACCGTCTGCGGCGGCCCGGCCGTCGCCCAGGCCAACGAGGAACAGCTGCAGACCCGCCTGCGCAAGCTCCAGGACTGGTTCATCGGCCGGAAGTAGCCCCGCGCAGGCGGTTATGGGCACGGGGTTAAGGGCACAGGGTTATGGGCTCAGGCCAATAGGCGCCGGGCAACAGCAGAGGGACCAGTTCACTGTGAACTGGTCCCTCTGCTGTTTACTCTGCCGTGAACTTTGCTTCGGCTACTGGCCGGCGCCGCAGACCTGACCGTAGGTCTGGCCTGCCGCGGTGTAGTCGGCCTTCATGCCCTCGAGCTTGGCGGTGTCCGGGGAGGGCTTGGCCGACTCGTCGAAGTATTCGATGATGGTCTGCAGCGGGGCCCGCAGGTCCTCGGATGCCGCTGCCTTGATGGGCCGCAGCTGGTTGGCGACCCGGGTCATGCCGGTCTTGTCCGATGTGGCCGACTGGGCGGAGACCACGGTCTTGACCCGGGCGCAGGTTTCCTCGTTGGTCAGCTGCGGCGTGGCAGAACAGCCGGCCGCGCCGAGCAGCGCTCCGGCGGCAATCAGGACGGTCAGGGTCTTCTTCATGGTGTACTCCGGGGTTCTACGGGTCTGTCAATATGGCAAGACTGGCGATGGGGCAAGGATTTCGAGTCTACTGGCTCAGAGGACATCGACGCCGCCGAGCTCCATCTCGGCCACGGCATCGTCCAGGTCTTCGGCAATGCCGACCGTCAGGCCGCGCAGCACCGTGACGGAGTAGCCGGCCTGGACGGCATCCAGGGCGGTCGCTTTGACGCAGTAGTCCGTGGCGATGCCCACCACCACGATGTCCTCGACGTCGTGGCTCTGCAGCCAGTCGTCCAGCCCGATCGCGTCCTCGCCAGCGGCGAAATCACTGCCCGCGAAGGGACTCACTGTGTTGTCGGAGTTGTCGGAGTCGTCGGAGTCTCCGGGGCCTCCGGGGCCTCCGGCGCCGGTAACGGGCATGGCGCCGGGCTGGCGGTCACCGGTGGGGACGTCGTCCTCGGGGGCCAGCAGCCCTTCGAAGCCGGAGTACGCCGCGGCGAACTGGCCCTTGCGGAAGTACGCCTGGATGTGTTCGGGATCAAGATCGGGATGCAGTTCGGCCCCGCGGGTGCCCGCCACGCAGTGCCGCGGCCAGCTGTCCACGAGATCGGGTTTCTCCGAGAAGTGCTCACCCGGATCGATGTGCCAGTCCTGGGTGGCCACGACGTGGTCGTACTGGCCGTGGTGGGCGTCAACGTACTCGCTGATTTCCCCGGCCAGGCTTGCCCCGCCGGGGACAGCCAGGGCACCTCCCTCACAGAAATCGTTTTGGACGTCAACGATGATCAAGGCGCGGGACATTCAGTCCTCCTCGTAGATGGTGGGGATGGCCGCCTCGCCGCGCTGGAGCCGGTTGACCACCGCGGGAAGCTCCCGCATGGTTTCCGCGTGGCGCCGGCGCGCGCGCTGGACCCCCTCCGGGCCCGTCCACCCGGGGAGGAGCTCGCCGTTCTTGACGAACTGCTGCAGCAGCGGACGGTCGTTGCCGTCGTCCTCCGGGTGATGGCCGACGCCGACGATTTCGGCCGTGGCGGTCCCGCGCTCATTGAGCTTGCGCAGCGCGTACTTCCGGCCGCCCTTGCTGGCCTTGTTCTTGGCGGCCTTGGCGACGGAGATAAAATCGCCGGCGTCGTCGGTGCGGCTGACGAGCTTGTAGACCATGCTCGCCGTCGGGGCCCCGGACCCGGTCACGAGCGAGGTGCCCACGCCGTACGAGTCCACCGGCGCGGACGCCAGCGCCGCGATGGCGAATTCGTCGAGGTCTGAGGTCACCACGATCTTGGTGTGGTCGTTGCCGAGCTCGTCGAGCAGCCGGCGCACCCACTGGGCCTGGGCCACGAGGTCGCCCGAGTCCAGCCGGACAGCGCCCAGCTTGTCCCCGGCGAGATCAACGGCGGTGCGGACGGCCGTTTCGACGTCGTACGTGTCCACCAGCAGGGAGGTGTCCGGCCCAAAGGCGGCAATCTGCGCCTCGAAGGCCTCCCGCTCGGTGTCATGGAGGAGGGTGAAGGAATGGGCGGCCGTGCCCACCGTCTTCAGCCCGTAGCGCAATCCGGCCTCCAGGTTCGAGGTGCTGTCGAACCCGGCAATGACCGCGGCCCGGGCAGCGGCGGCCACCGATTCCTCGTG
>NZ_KI914913.1:3691-8771 GCF_000520575.1 Arthrobacter sp. I3 | reverse complement strand
GGTCCCGGCCGCGGAGATCATCCGGGAGGCGGCAGAGGCGATGGCGCAGTCGTGGTTGAGCACGGAGAGCAGGTAGGTCTCCAGGATGCAGGCCTCGGCGAACGTGGACTCAACGATCAGCACGGGGGAGTTCGGGAAGTACGCCTCACCCTCCGGATAGCCCCAGATGTCGCCGGAAAAGCTATAGCCGGCCAGGTACTCCAGTGTCTGGTCGTTGACCACCTTGGTCCGGCGCAGGTAGTCCAGTTCCGGCTCGCCGAAGCGGAAGTTCGCGATCCCTTCCAGGAGGCGGCCGGTGCCTGCCACGATGCCGTAGCGGCGCCCGTCCGGGAGCCGCCGGGCGAAGGCCTCGAAGACCGATTTGCGGTGCGCCGCGCCGGACTGCAGGGCACCCTGCAGCATGGTCAGCTCGTAGTGGTCTGTGTACAGGGACGTGCGGGGACGGTCCCAGCCAGCGGAGGTACTCACAAATTCACTCTAGTGTGCATCCCCATAGAATGGACAGATGACCCTCAGCGTTGCGCTCGGCCCCGACACACGGGAGAGTACCCAGACCGGAACAGTGACGTCCGGCGACGTCCTGACCGCCCCGGACGTCCCCTGGAACCTCGTGATCTGGAACGATCCCGTGAACCTGATGAGCTATGTGAGCTATGTGTTCCGCAGCTATTTCGGCTACTCGGAGGCCAAAGCGAACAAGCTGATGATGGAGGTCCACAAGAAGGGCCGCTCGATCGTGGCGCACGGCAGCAAGGAACAGGTGGAGCAGCACGCCGTCGCGATGCATGGCTACGGCCTCTGGGCGACGGTGGAAAAGGCCACCGGCGGCAACGCGGGCGGTTCCGGCAAAGGCAAGGGAAAACGTGGCTAAGGCATTCAAGTACGGGCTCAAGGGCATCAAGGGCCATCTGGAGCCGGCCGAGCGGGAGCTGCTGCGCAGCCTTTTCGATGACGTCATCTCCATGCTGGAGCCGGAGCAGCGCGCCAACGAGGACCCGCTGGCGGCCCTGGTGGGCCTGGACACCGAAGCCCGCGAACCCTCTGACCGCGCCATGCGGCGGCTGTTGCCGAACGTGATGAAGAACGACGACGACGCCTCCCTGGAGTTCCGCCGTTACACCGAGCGGTCGCTGCGCGAAAGCAAGATCGGCGCGCTGAAGGCGGCCGCACTGAGCCTGGACCGGGACAACCTCGTCCTGACCCCGGACGACGCCCGGCACTGGGCCACCGCGCTCAACGATGTCCGGCTGGTGCTGGCCGAACGCCTCGACATCCGTGACGACGCCGACGCCGACAACATCCACCTCATGCAGGACTGGGCCCAGGCCGAGGACGTCGAAAGCTACCTGGCCCTGGTGTACAACTTCACCACCTGGCTGCAGGAGTCGCTGGTCCAGGCCATGGCGCACTCGCTCGATAGGTAGGCCGCTAAGGGACAGCGGTGGCGTCAGAAACAGGCACGGACTGTATCTGTGGAAGCTCCTCGAAGGCCGGCTTTGCGAACCAATATCCCTGAAACAAGCGGATGCCGGCCTCCTTCAGAATCCGGAACTCCGCCTCCGTCTCGATGCCCTCTGCGAGCACCGTGATGTCGAGATCCTTGGCGATGCCGACGATGCCAGCAACGACAGCCTGGCGGGCCGGGCTGGTGTCGATTCCCCGGATGAGCTTCATGTCGATCTTGATCAGGTCCGGCTGGAAATCGGCCAGCAGCCCCAGCCCTGCATGACCGGCACCAAAGTCGTCGATGGCGGTGGTGAAACCATGCTTGCGGTATTCGGTGATGATGTTCGTGAGGTGGGCGGTGTCGGAAACCTCCTCATTCTCCGTGAACTCGAACATGATCGACGACGTCGGAAAGCTGCAACGCCTGGCTGCAAGCAGCGTCGCACGAAGGCACGCGGCCGGTTCGTACACCGCGTTCGGCATGAAGTTGATGGAGAGAATCAAGTCCTCACCGGCAGGAAACAGCCGCGATGCCAGCTCGATTGCCTTGACGCGGCAGTCCTGGTCGAAACGGTACTTTTGCTCAGGTGCGACTCTGGACAGGACGTGAAAAGCCCCCTCGCCCGACAAGCCTCTGACCAGTGCCTCGTAGCCCCATACGCGACCAGCAACGGCGTCATAGATCGGTTGGAAGGCCATGCTGAAATCAAAGTCGAGCTTTGACGACGTCGTGCAGCCGTCGCATGTCATATGCGGTCCTTTCGCTGTTTCGTCCATCGTGGGGGCACGACGGTCGCCGCCGACATCCCGACGGCGCCCATAGCATACAGGGCGGGGACAGCGGCAGGCTGGCACCGATGAGCAGGGGTCTTCCCCGCGTTGCCCATCGGCCCGAAACCCGTGTGACCCATCAGACACGAGTTGCAGGACACAATGTGATGGCCGTGCCTGTAGTGAAGCCCTATCCTCGAATAATCATGACTTCAGCATCAAATACGGATCCGGCAGCGCCAGCTGCGGCGGAGACCGCAGCGGGCAGCGCCGGAAATGCCGGGCTGGCGTCGCGCCCCATCGGCGTCTTCGACTCCGGAGTCGGCGGCCTCACGGTGGCCCGCTCGATCATTGACCAGCTGCCCAACGAATCCATCCTGTATGTCGGTGACACTGCGCATGGCCCCTACGGCCCCCTTCCCATCGCCGAAGTCCGGGCCAACGCCCTCGGCGTCATGGACGAGCTCGTGGATTCCGGCGTGAAGCTGCTGACCATCGCCTGCAACTCCGCGTCCGCCGCCGTGCTGCGTGACGCCCGCGAACGGTACACGGCCCGGTACGGGATCCCCGTGATCGAAGTGATCCAGCCGGCCGTGCGGCGTGCCGTCGCGGCGACCCGGACGGGCCGGGTGGGCGTGATCGGGACCTCGGCCACGGTGGGCTCGCGCGCCTACGAGGACACCTTCGCCGCGGCCCCGGATCTGGAGATCACGTCCGTGGCCTGCCCGGCGTTCGTGCCGTACGTGGAGGCCGGGATTACCACCGGACCGGAACTGCTCGCAGTCGCCCGCGACTACCTGGCACCGCTCATTGCCGCCGGAGTGGACACCGTGGTGCTCGGCTGCACCCACTACCCGCTGCTCACCGGCGTGATCTCCTTCGTTATGGGCGAGGACGTCACGCTGGTTTCCAGCGCCGAGGAAACCGCCAAGGACGTCTACCGGGCTTTGGCCTCCCGGGGCCTGGAGCGCACGGACGCCGCGGCGCCGGAGCACAATTTCATCGCCACCGGCGACGCCGCCCAGTTTGAGCACCTCGCCCGGCGCTTCCTGGGCCCCGAGGTCCTCAGTGTCCGCCACGTGGACCACGTCGCGGCGCAGTACCCCACCGGCAGCCTCGCCCGGATCACCCCGGAGATGATCGCCGCCGCCCGGGCCGGCGCGGGCCGGCCGCGGATCTCCAACTTCGTGGGCGGATCCGCGGGCGGGGGACCACTGCTGTGAAGCTGACCATCGTGGGCTGTACCGGCTCCTTCCCGGGGCCGGGTTCGCCGGCGTCGTGCTATCTGCTGACCGCCAACGACGGCGAGCGGAACTGGAAGATCGTCCTGGACCTCGGCAGCGGGGCTCTCGGCGCCATCCAGCGCTACACGGACCTGGAGGACATTGATGCGATCTTCCTCACCCACCTGCACCCGGACCACTGCATGGACCTGTGCGGGCTCCATGTTGCCGTGCGCTGGAAGCCGGGCGGCTGGGGACGGGGAAGGATTCCGGTGTGGGGGCCCGCCGCGACGGCCGACCGGATGGCCACGGCCTACGGGCTGGACCTGGATCCGGGCATGCACGAGGAATTCGATTTCAGCACCTGGTCCGAGCGCAAGCCGGTCAGCGTCGGCCCGTTCACGGTGACGCCCTATGCGGTGAACCATCCGGTCGAGGAGGCCTACGCCCTC
The DNA here is from genome assembly GCF_000520575.1 of Arthrobacter sp. I3. NCBI lineage: Bacteria > Bacillati > Actinomycetota > Actinomycetes > Micrococcales > Micrococcaceae > Arthrobacter > Arthrobacter sp. I3. Next base: position 4,879 of record NZ_KI914913.1, on the reverse strand, counting down.
CGCGTGGAGGTCACCGAGCCCGCCAAGGACGGCACGCCCGTGACCCGCGTCCTGAGCTACTCCGGGGACACGGACTCCTGCGCGGGCCTGGAGGACGCCGCGCGCGACGCCGACCTTTTCCTGTGCGAGGCGGCGTTCGAGGAAGGCCGCGACGACGCGATCAAGGACGTGCACCTGACGGGCAAGCGGGCGGGGGAGGCCGCCGTCGCAGCCGGCGCGCGCCGGCTGCTGCTGACGCACATTCCCGTCTGGACGTCGCCGACCACCGTCATGGCAGAGGCCAAGGAGATCTTCGGCAAGGACGTGGCGGTCGCCGTCGCGGGCGTGCACTACACCGTCTAGCGCGCGCAGGCGGCCCGCGCGGGCCGGGCCGGGTGAGTCGATAAGCTAAAGGCATGACTTCCCAAGCTCCCAGTGTCCCCGTCATCCGCGCCGACGGCCGTACCCCCGACCAGCTGCGCCCGATCAGCATCACGCGCGGCTGGTCCAAGCAGGCCGAGGGTTCGGCCCTGATCGAGTTCGGCAACACCCGGGTCCTGTGCACGGCTTCCCTGACCGAGGGCGTGCCGCGCTGGCTCAAGGGCGAGGGCCGCGGCTGGGTCACGGCCGAGTACGCCATGCTGCCCCGGGCCACGAACACCCGGTCCGACCGCGAGTCGGTCAAGGGCAAAATCGGCGGCCGCACCCACGAGATCTCCCGGCTGATCGGCCGCTCGCTGCGCTCCATCATCGACACCAAGGCCCTCGGCGAGATCACGATCGTGCTGGACTGCGATGTCCTGCAGGCCGACGGCGGCACGCGCACCGCGGCGATCACCGGCGCCTACGTGGCACTGGCCGACGCCATCCGGTTCGCCCGCGAGAAGAAGATGATCGCCCGCAACGCCCAGCCCCTGATCGACACGATCGCCGCGGTGTCCGTGGGCATCATCGACGGCGTCCCGATGCTCGACCTGCCCTACGTCGAAGACGTGCGCGCCGAGACCGACATGAACGTCGTGGTGACAGGCTCCGGTAAGTTCGTCGAAGTCCAGGGCACCGCCGAGGGCGCACCGTTCGACCGTGACGAACTGAACAAGCTGCTGGACCTGGCGCTGCTGGGCACGGAGCAGCTCGCCGCGATCCAGCGCGACACCCTGGCGGAGGCCCCGTGACGGAGACGCCCCTCGCGGACCGGCCGGAAGCCGA
>NZ_KI914913.1:0-3591 GCF_000520575.1 Arthrobacter sp. I3 | reverse complement strand
ACCCACAACAAAGGCAAGCTCCGGGAACTCCGTGAGCTGCTCCGCGGCCAGGTTCCCGGGCTCGACGTCGACACGCAGGTGGTGGACGCCGGCGCCGTCGGTGCCCCCGACGTCGCCGAGACCGGCGTAACCTTCGCCGAAAACTCGCTGCTCAAGGCCCGGGCGGTGGCCGAGGCCACGGGGCTCGTGGCGATCGCCGACGACTCCGGACTGGCCGTGGACGTCCTCGGCGGCGCGCCTGGGATATTCTCGGCGCGCTGGTCCGGCCGGCACGGCGACGACGCCGCGAACCTGCAGCTGCTGCTCGCCCAGCTGGCCGACGTGCCGGACGAGTACCGCGGGGCCGCGTTCGTGTGCGCAGCAGCGCTGGCGGTGCCCGGGTCCTCGCCCGACGGCGGCCGGGAAGTCGTGGAATACGGGCAGCTGGAAGGGACACTCCTGCGGGAGCCGCGCGGGGAGGGCGGCTTCGGCTATGACCCCGTCCTGCAGCCGAACGGGCTGGACCGCAGTTGCGCCGAGCTCAGTTCCGAGGAGAAGAACGCCATCAGCCACCGGGGCCATGCGTTCCGGGCGCTCCTGCCGGCCATCGTCGAGGCCCTGGCCGGGAAGTAGCCGGCCCAACCAGGCTCAGGACGAAGGAAGGCGCCCCACACGGTGGGGCGCCTTCCTTGTTAACTGCTGCGTTTACTGCGGCACTGCGCTACGGGGTCCGGCGCTCTTCTTCGGGCTCATGCTCTTCGATGAATTCGTCCACGACGTCCGTGCCGTACTTCTCGGCCTGGCGCCTGGCGATGGCGCCCCGGATGACCTCGATGGCGATCGGGATCACGGAGACCAGCACGATGGCGATGAAGATGATGTCCAGGTTGTCCTTGACCCACGGCACTTTGTCCCCGAGCAGGTAACCCAGGAGCGTGACGCCGCCGCCCCACAGCACCGCGCCGATCACGTTGTAGGTGAAGAATTTGCGTTTGCTCATCTGCGCAACGCCCACGATCACCGGGACGAAGGTGCGGATGATCGGAACGAACCGGGCCAGGATCAGGGCCTTGCCGCCGTGCTTTTCGAAGAACGCATGCGCACTATCCACGTTTTCACGCTTGAACAGCTTGGAGTTGGGCCTGTTGAACAGGGCAGGTCCCGCCTTGGACCCAATCAGGTAGCCCACCTGGTTGCCGATGATCGCGGCGACGATGATGAGCGCGGTCAGGACCCAGATGTTGACCTGGATGGTGCCGGTGGCCACGAGCAGCCCGGCAGTGAACAGCATGGAGTCCCCAGGCAGGAAGAATCCGATCAGCAGCCCGGTCTCGGCAAATATGATGCCGCAGACCAGCAGGACCACCCACGGCGCGAAGGCCGGATTCGCCAGGAAAACTTGGGGGTTGAGCCAGTCCGGCAGGAAGGAGGCCAGGTGCGGCTGGACGGGGCCGGCGCCGCCAAGGGCGGACACGGCGAGGTCGCTCATTGCTAGTACGTTCACCTGTTAAGGGTACTTGACGGCAGGCTGCAGGCCCGGGAGCCCAGCCCCGGGGACCGTTCCCGGTGCGGGAGGATCCGTCCGCGGGCGGTAAAGTTGGGCCGTGACTTTGGACTTTACGGCGATCGACTTTGAGACCGCGAACGGCTTCCGCGGTTCACCGTGCGCTGTTGGCCTGAGCAAGGTCCGCGGCGGCGTCGTCGTCGAGGAAGCCTCCTGGCTCATGCGGCCACCGGAAAACCATGACACCTTCGACCACCACAACGTCCGGATCCACGGCATCCGGCCGGACCAGGTGGCGGGACTGCCGCGGTTCGGGGAGCTGTTCCCGGAGATCGGCGCGTTCATCGGCGGCGACGTGCTGGCGGCCCACAATGCAGGGTTCGATCTCGGTGTGATCCGCTCCGGCCTGGAGGTCTCCGGGATGCCCGGACCCGCCTACGACTACGTCTGCACGGTGATATTGTCCCGGCGCTGCTACTCCCTGGTGTCCAATTCGCTGCCCTACGCCGCCGAGGAGGCCGGGGTCCCGCTGATCAACCACCATGATGCCGCCGAGGACGCCCGGGCCTGCGCCGGCATCCTGATCGACATCGCCGCCCGCAACGGGGCAGCAAGCATCGCGGAACTCTACCTGTCCCTCGGCCTGACGGTGTCCCACCAGCCGGCGTTCGACCCCCGGCGCGACCCGCTGTCCAAGGCCACCCTGGCCGCAATGGAGGCGCTCGCCGGGGGAACAAACGGCGCGCCTCCGGGCCGGCGCTTCGTGGCCGGGTGGCCGGAGGAAGGCCCCAACCCGACACCCAACGCCGCCGCCAGCCCCGACCATCCGCTGTTCGGCCAGACCGTCGTGTTCACCGGCGAACTGGCGATTCCCCGCCCCGAAGCCAAGGTCCGTTCCGCAGAACTTGGCGCCAGGCCCGAAAGCCGGGTGACAGCCCGTACTACCGTTCTGGTGGTGGGCGACGGCTTTGTGGCCGCGGACCTGCGCTCCGGCCGGTTGACAGGCAAGGCGCGCCGCGTCCTGGAACTGCACGAACGCGGGCAACGCATCGAGGTCCTGTCCGAGGGTGAATTCCTCCAGATGGTCGGCGGACATCTGGCTGCCGTACCTGCCTGACCCGGTCCTGCCTGTCCGGGTTCTGCCTGTCCGGCGGTCACACGGCGCAACAATCATTCCTCCCACGGCGCGCCCGCTCGTAGCCTTGGCGGATGAGCAAACCCACGGATGCACAGGTGCCCACAGCGCCGGCCAAGTCAGCGCCGTCGGCGTCAATGCCAGCGGACTCGGCGTCGTCGGCGCCCGCGAAGTCAGCACCGGCGACGCGCGGAATTGACTGGCATCGGGTGTTCGCGTTTCCGAACCCGGTGAATGAGTACGCCGCCCGCATCACCGCGGCCCTGGTGGTGGCGCTGTCCGCCGTGACCCTGCTGACCGGTTTCGGGTGGGGGCTCGCCGTCATCGCGGCCGGTTTCTGGCTGCGCGTGCTGTTCGGTCCCCGGATCTCGCCCCTGGCCCAGCTCTCGGTCAAGGTCCTGACGCCCTGGCTCGGGCGGACCCGTCTTGTCCCCGGTCCGCCCAAGCGGTTCGCCCAGGGCATCGGCGCTGCCGTGTCGACGGCGTCGGCGGTGCTGCTGGCCGCCGGCCTCGCTCCGGCGGCGTGGGTGCTGCTCGCCGTGCTGATCGCCGCCGCGTCCCTTGAGGCGTTCGCCGGGTTCTGCCTCGGCTGCACCATTTTCGGCTTCCTGCAGCGCCGCGGGCTCATCCCCGAGGACGTCTGCGAAGCCTGCAACAACATCTCGCTCCGCGGCGCCTAGGATCCGGGGCGCTTAGGTCCGCGGCGCCTGGGTTCCGCCGAAGCGGCCGCCAGGGACGGACATGTCCTTGGGTGCTCTGCCGCCAGGGGACACGTCCTCCGGAGGCTCTGACGGGTGGACATAGTGGCAATATGTCCAGTCCCCGCCGCCTGAAATGGGCATGTCCTGAGGATGCCGCGGCCTGGGGATGGACATGTCCTTCGAGCCATGGGGCGACCGGACATGTCCCTGGGCGCTGCCGTCAGGGGCGGAGATGTCCTCCGGAGGCTCTGACGGGTGAAACATGGTGGCAA
>NZ_KI914912.1:66767-74995 GCF_000520575.1 Arthrobacter sp. I3 | reverse complement strand
GCTCAGCCCGCTGCCGGTGTGGCGAGGGTAACACCGGGGCGCCCTGGTGGCTTCGGGCCGCCGTCGTTCCCGTATCGTTGAAGGATGGTTACCCGACGTGAAGCAGCCCAGACCCTCGACATTCCCCTGGAAATGGCGCACCGTCACGGCATCCCGCCCCGGCTGTCCGAGGCCGAGCTGGGCGAGCTGCTGGACAACCCGCCGGCGTGGCTGGTCCAGTCCAAGGCAAACCGCACCGGCAAGCGGCCCGTCTGGGTCCAGCTCACCTGTGCCGTCTGCGGATTCTCCGAAGCGGCCCGGCCCAAAAAATGGTGGCCGGAATTCACGTACGTCTGCTGCGTGCACCACGAGGCACGCGAGATCCCGGTGCTCGGGCCCGGGCTCGTGCGCAGTGTGTACGACGGCGTCGGCAGCCGTTTCGCAGGGATCGTGGACGCCGCCGTTCCCGAGGCGTAGCTTAAAAGACGGGGCTACCCCTGGCCCCTGCCGTGAGGGAGAGCACCATGCCTGACAAGACGCCGCACCAGAGCGTGTCGAAGAAGTCGGTTAAAACCATCAAGGAAAAACGGGCAGAGAAGAAGGCGAAACACATCGTCGATGCCCACACCGACCCAGTGGCACACATCAAGAAGCGCTGAAATATCGAGAGGCCGGAAGCCGTTGCTTCCGGCCTCTTGTCGTATTGGCCTGACACGTCGCGGCGGGCTGGGGGCTCACCCGAAATGGATGATGTGACAATCTCCCGTTGGCGGTTTAGTGGTCTTGGAATCCGACCGAGAGGTCCCATTCCGGGGGCATGTCCGCGGGGCAGTTCCAACCGTTGAGCGGCACGGCCCCCATCGGAATCATTCGACGCGGGTGGTGACGGCCCGGCGGGGACCGCCCACACTAAGACCAGTGCGCCAGACAGCGTGCTCGACACAGACCGGAGGAATACCAGTGACAATCACACCGGAGACTGAGGCCCACGGGCCGGTCGACTTCGTACTCCTGGAGTTCCCCGTATCGGGACTAACGGGACAGGCGAGTGAGGAACTCGTTAAGCTCGTCGAGCAGGGCGTGATCCGCCTCTTCGATCTCCTCGTCGTCATGAAGAATGACGACGGATCTGTCGAGGTGCTCGAACTCACCGACCCAGGCGGTCCGGCGGCGGGGTTCTCCTACTTCGAGGGAGCCCGGACCGGGCTCTTGGGCGATGACGACATCGCCGAGGCCTCGGCCGCGCTGCTCCCCGGGACTGTGGCCGCGCTGATCGTCTACGAGAACATCTGGGCGGCACCGTTCGTGGCGGCCGTTCGGGACAGCGGGGGCGAACTCATCGCGAGCACGCGGATCCCTGCTCCGGACGTGATGGAAGCACTTGATGCCCTCGAGGCCCTCGACGCCGAGACGACGGCACCCGCCGTGTCGCCGGCACCCGACGCGTAAGACACACAGGAAGCAATCCGACAGGAGAAAATTATGGGACTTCTCAGAGGTATAGGGCGGACGGCGGTGGTTGCCGGGACAGCCAGTGCAGTCAGCGGCCGGGTCCAGCGACGGCAGGCCAACAAGTTTGCCGAGAAGGACGCCGCGACGGCGGCCAAGCAGCAGGAGGCCTACGATTCGCAGATGGCCCAGCAGGAGCCACCGCCGCAGGCCTACCAGCAGCCGGTCTACCAGCAGCCACCACCCCCTCCCCCGGCTGCCGGCGGCATCTCAAACGAAGCCCTCGAACAGCTCAAGCAGCTCGGGGCGCTTAAGGATCAAGGGATTCTCACGGAACAAGAGTTTGGCGTCCAGAAGGCGAAGATCCTCGGCATGTAGTGCCAAGCAACTGCAAAGAGGAGGGAAGTGTCGGAAGACGCTTCCCTCCTCTTTGGCTTTTAAGCACAAAACTCCCCGCCGACAGAAGCCAGCGGGGAGTTTTGTGAACCCAATACGGGGTGGAGCGCCGTTGCCGGGCCCCTATGTATGTGGAGATGGGGGGAATTGAACCCCCGTCCGATGTCGTGTTGTCAGGGCTTCTCCGGGCGCAGTTTGCGTTGGATTTTCTCGGCCCCAGCCATGCTGCAAACAGCTGGCTGATCCGGGCCCAGTCATCTAAGAGTCCCGTTTACCCCGATGACGGAGGTAAACAGCAGTGGCTATCTAAATGACGCCAGGATCCGGGGCAATAGCAACCTCGGGCTGACGGACTGTCTTACTGCTTAGGCAGCGAGAGCGAAGTCAGTGCGTTTTGATTCGGCACTTATTGGTTTGCAGACAGCGTTTACGAGATAATTCTGCATCCTCGGCCCGCTTCACCTGTCGCGACTAACATCGTCGAAACCGATCATCCCCGTATTTTTTTATCAAACCCGGACCGGATACTTTCGAATCCTTCCCGGATTATCAATCATAACGCACCGCCCCCGGGAAACATTCCCAGGGGACGTGACAGCCTGCGGCGCGCTAGCGGCGGTTGCGTTCGCGCATGACGCGCTGGGCCTCGCGCTTGTCCTGCTGTTCGCGCAGCGTCTGGCGCTTGTCGTATTCCTTCTTGCCGCGGGCGACGCCGATTTCGACCTTCGCGCGGCCGTCCACGAAGTACAGCTGCAGCGGCACGATCGTGAAGCCCGACTCGCGGATCTTGTGCGAGATCTTCGTGAGCTCTTCGCGGTGCAGAAGCAGCTTGCGGCGGCGGCGTGCGGCGTGGTTCGTCCAGCTCCCCTGGTGATACTCGGGGATGTGGATGCCCTCCATCCACAGCTCGTCGTTGTAGAACGTGCAGAAGCCGTCCACCATCGAGGCATGGCCCTCGCGCAGGGACTTCACTTCCGTGCCCATCAGCGCGATGCCGGCCTCATAGGTGTCAAGGACGTGATAGTCGTGCCGGGCCTTGCGGTTGGTGGCCACTACCTTACGGCCACTTTCTTTGGGCACGGTAGGACTCCTCGGTTTGTTGGTGGTTCACTCCGGCCAGGTGGTGCGGAGTCTTTCCAGTTTACGGCAGGGCGCCCGCCTCNCCGGATGGGCCGCCGGATGGCCCGGGCCGGACTACAGCAGGTTCATCGGGTCCACGGCCCGGCCGTTGAGCCAGGTCTCGAAGTGCGAGTGGCAGCCGGTGGAGTTGCCGGTGGTGCCTGAATAGGCGATCAGCTGCCCCTGGTTGACGTGCTGGCCGACCGAGACCGCCACAGAAGTGTTGTGGTAGTAAATCGTGGTCAGCGAGTTGCCCTGGACCACCCCGTGGGAAATCTTCACGTTGTTGCCGCCGCCGTCGTTGGCCCAGCCGGCCGAGAAGACGGTGCCGGCAGCCGCGGCGTAGACGGGCGTGCCGCAGGCGGCACCGAAATCGATGCCGGTGTGCATGTAACCGCCCTGGCCGTAGAAGTCGATGGTGCCCGGCGGCGTCGCCCGCCAGCCAAACCCGGAGGTGATCGGAATATTGCCGGGGAACGGGTGCTGCAGCCCGAAGGCCGACGGCGAGCCCTGGACCGGCGGGACATACGGCTGGACGGCCTGTCCCTGCGCCCGGGCGGCGGCCGCCGCGGCCTCGGCAATGCGCCGCTGCTCGGCCAGCCAGGCCTCACGCAGCTTCCGGTCGCGTTCGGCGATCTCGGCGGCGACGGCGTCCTGCTGCGCCTTGACCTGCGCGAGCTGGTTCTGGATGCCGGGCTTGGCGGCCTGGAGTTGGGCGTCGAGCCGGGTGGTGTCGGCAATCAGCTTGTCGACGGCGGCCTTCTTGGCTGCGGCCTCGTCCCGGGCGGCCTTTTCCCGGGCCAGTGCGGCGTCGGCTTTGGCCTTGAGGTCGGTGATTTCAGCCTCGACGGCGGCCAGCCGGGCCTGCGCGTTGACGTTGGTGGCGCTCTGCTGGGTGAGCTTGTCCATTGCGGAGTTCTGGCTGCGCAGGGCCTGGTCCGCGAGGTCGATGGTGTCCGTCAGGCTGCTGCCCTGGTTCGACCCGAAGAACAGGGACAGGTTGGACGGGACGCCGCCGGACTTGTAGGCCTGCGTGGCGATCTGCCCGATCAGCTTCCGGGTGTCCGCGATCTTCTGCTTGTCCGCTTCCAGCTGCTGCGTGATTTTTGCCTTGTTCTGCTGCGCCAGGTCCACGCGGGCCGCGAGGGCCCGCACTTCCTGGACCGCTCCGGCCACCCGGCCCTGGGCGTCCGTGAGCGCCTGCTGGGCGCCGGGGAGCTGGCCCTGGTACAGGACCAGGTCTGCCGCAGCCTGGGCGATCTTGCCGTCCACGAATTCGAGGGAGTGCTGGACCCGGGCCGCCTCCTCGCGCAGCGCGGCCTGCTGGTCCTCAAGGTCGTCGGCGAATGCCGCCGGACTCGAGGCCCCCATGGTCCCGGCCAGGACCAGCGCCAGGGTGGCGCTGATCATCCGGCTGCGGCGCCCCACCAGGCGGAGCCGGAGGGATTGCCGGAGGGGGCGGCGGGCCATCGGTGTCATAAGCATTCCCTTTTCGTTGCGCAAAGCTAGACCCGCAAGTACCGGCGGAGGGTCAGCAGGGAGGAAATTCCGGCCAGGACAACGCCCAGGCCAATCAGGGCAGGTACCAGGATCAGGGTCTGCCCGGGTGAGATAAACGCGGTGTCCGGATACTGCTTGGACAGGACGCCTTCGAGGAAGAAGCGGGCCACGGCCCACAGCGTGCCGGAGGCCAGGGCGGCACCGATCACCGCGGCGATCACGCCTTCGAGGATGAACGGGAGCTGGATGACCATTTTGGACGCGCCCACCAGGCGCATGATGCCTGTTTCCCGGCGGCGGCTGAACGCGGATAGCCGGATGGTGGTTGCGATCAGCAGGATGGCGCAGATGATCATGACGCCGGCAATGCTCACGGCCACCAGGGATGCGGCGTTCATGGCCGAGAAAAGCCGCTCCAGCAGCTGCCGCTGGTCGATCACGGTCTCCACCCCGGCCTGGGAGGAGAAGGTCTCGCTGATGATCTCGTACTTCTCCGGGTCCTTCATGTTGATCCGGAAGGACGCCGGCAACTGGTCCGGGGTCACGGAGTCAACGATCGGGGAATTGGAGAACTGTTCCTTGAAGTGCTTGTAGGCGTCGTCCTTGGACTCGTACTGGAAGTCGTTGACGTACTGCGCCACCGCGGGCGACTTCAGCAGCGTGCGCAGGTTGTCCTCCTGCTCCGGCGTCGCCGGACCGGTGGCGCAGCCGGGCGCCGTCGAACCGTCACTGCAGAGGAAGATGGCCACCTGGACTTTGTCGTACCAGTAGCCCTTCATCTGGTTGATCTGCAGCTGCAGCATGCCGGCGGCGCCGACGAAGGTCAGCGACACGAAGGTCACCAGGATCACGGAGATCACCATGGACAGGTTGCGGCGCAGGCCGCTGCCGATCTCGCCCAGGACGAATGCAAGCCTCACGCCTGGCCCTCCCCTGCGGTGCGGAACTCGGCGCGGGCTTCGGCGCGCGAGCCGGCCCGGGGCGGGATAACTTGCGGCTGTTCGTCCCGTCCGCTGGCGTCGCGCAGGCGGCGCGACTGGCCCACGACGGGAATCATGGAGGTGTAGAGGGCCTTGGCCTCGTCGCGGATCACGACCCCGTTCTTCAGTTCCACCACCCGTTTGCGCATTTCGTTGACGATGTCGTCGTCGTGCGTGGCCATCACCACGGTGGTGCCGTTCTGGTTGATCTTGTCCAGCACGCCCATGATGCCCATCGAGGTGGTGGGGTCCAGGTTTCCGGTCGGCTCGTCGGCCAGCAGGATGCCGGGGCGGTTCACGACGGCGCGGGCGATCGCCACGCGCTGCTGCTCGCCGCCGGAGAGTTCGTGTGGGAGACGGTTTTCTTTGCCTTCCAGGCCGACGGTCTTCAGGACCTCGGGGACGGTGTCGCGGATGACGCTGCGGCTCTTGCCGATGACCTGCATGGCGAAGGCGACGTTGGCGAAGACGGTCTTCTGCGGCAACAGGCGGAAGTCCTGGAAGACGACGCCGATTCCGCGGCGCAGGCGCGGCACGCGCCAGCTGGAGATGTTCGCGACGTTCTGGCCGGCCACGTAGACGGCGCCGGAGGATGCGCGGTCCTCTTTGAGGACCAGGCGCAGGAAGGTCGATTTGCCGGAGCCGGAGGCGCCGACGAGGAAGGCGAATTCGCCACGGTCGATCTCAAGGTTGATCGAATCCAGCGCCGGCCGCGCCTTCTGGTCATAGACCTTGGTGACATTTTCGAAACGGATCATGGCCCTTAGTACCCTGCAGGACATGGCCGCGAGGGCCCGGTTCTGCTGCCGGCGCAAGGGCTTTCGTTTGGGGGAAGTAGAGCTCCGGCCCCTCGACTATACGCACGGGTAACGGCGGAACCGCCGGAACGGCGGGGCGTGTCGCGCGATTGTCAGGGACCTCCCAGTGGAGGCGCCTGGCCGGTCGCCGGGCCTACTTCTCGGCGTTGCGGTTGTCCGTCCGCCAGCGGATGCCGGCGTCGATGAAGTCGTCGATTTCGCCGTCGAACACGGCCGAGGTGTTGCCGACCTCGTGCTCGGTGCGGAGGTCCTTGACCATCTGATACGGGTTCAGGACGTAGGAGCGCATCTGGTCGCCCCACGAGGCTTTGACGTCGCCGGCGAACGCCTTCTTCTCGGCGTCCTCCTGTTCCTTCTTCAGCAGCAGGAGGCGGGACTGCAGCACGCGCAGGGCGGCGGCGCGGTTCTGCAGCTGCGATTTCTCGTTCTGCATCGACACCACGGTGCCGGTGGGGATATGGGTCAGGCGCACCGCGGAGTCCGTGGTGTTGACCGACTGCCCGCCGGGGCCGGAGGAGCGGAAGACGTCCACCCGGATCTCGTTGTCCGGGATGTCGATGGAGTCCGTCTGCTCGATCAGCGGGATCACTTCCACGGCCGCGAACGAGGTCTGGCGGCGGCCCTGGTTGTCGAACGGGCTGATCCGGACCAGGCGGTGGGTGCCGGCCTCGACGCTGAGCGTGCCGAAGGCGTAGGGCGCTTTGACCTCGAAGGTGGCGGACTTCAGCCCGGCTTCTTCGGCGTAGGAGGTATCCATGATGGTGGTCGGGTAGCCGTGGCGTTCGGCCCAGCGCAGGTACATGCGCAGCAGCATTTCGGCGAAGTCCGCCGCGTCCACGCCACCGGCGCCGGCGCGGATGGTCACCACGGCTTCGCGCTCGTCGAACTCTCCGGAGAGCAGGGTGACGACTTCAAGGTCGGCCAGCGCCTTGCGGACCGATTCGAGTTCCGCGGCGGCCTCGCCCATGGAGTCGGCGTCGTCCTCGTCCTGGCCGAGTTCCACGAGGACCTCGAGGTCGTCGATCCTGGCCACGAGTTTGTTGAGCCGTTCGAGTTCGGTCTGCTTGTGCGAGAGCTTCGAGGTGATGACCTGCGCCGCGGCGGGGTCGTCCCACAGATTGGGTTCACCGGCCCGCTCGCTGAGCTCGGCGATGTCTTCCTTGAGCGCCTCGACGTTCGAGACGTTCTCGATGGACGTGTAGGTGGCCCGCAGCGCGCGGATTTCAGCGGGAAAATCAATGTTTGCCATGGTTTTTTAAGCCTACGCTATGTGTCCTAGCCCCCTGACACTGCCGGTTGCCCTGTCCGGGTGACCTGTCACTTTGGGTGCCCGACGGCCTGGTTGGCAGCATCTACTGATAGGGCAACCGGAGTGGCTGGCCAGCGGATCACCGGCTGAGGCGGGAGCGCGCCGTGGACGTCGCCTCGATCCGGATGCCGTCCGGCACCAGGAAGTTCACCACCGGCGGGTGGACGGCTGCACTCAGCACGACGACGGCGGTGGCGCCGTCCGGGCTGCCGGTCACCGGCGCCACGCTTAGGGCGCTGAAGCGCTCGAACGCGCCGTTGCGGCCCAGATAGTCGACGGCGGCGCTGCGAACCCTCGCCCCGCTGAGGACGGCGGACGGTGTGCCGCCGGAGTTGCCCAGCTGGCCGAGGGTGAAACTGTCCGCGGCCGCCACCGAGGCACCGTCCGCCGCGGAGAGCAGCTTCTTGTGTTCGAGGTAGACGCTGGAGGCCGCCATCACGACGGTGGCGACCAGCAGGGCAATCAGCACGAACCCGATGCTCAGCACCAGCACCTGCCCCTCCTGCCGGCGGGGCCTGGGCCGGCCCCTCACCGGAACCTGCCCACCAGCTGGGTTGCCGACGCGCTGAGCTGGCTCGCGTTCAGATGCAGTGCGTCGCTGAACGGCACAAACGGCAGGGGAACGGTGAGGCGGACGGTGACTGTCACCGCCGAGCCGGGAGCCAGGCAATCGGCAGG
>NZ_KI914912.1:62604-66667 GCF_000520575.1 Arthrobacter sp. I3 | reverse complement strand
GTGTCGACGGTGGCGTTTCCCGCCGGCTGGCCGTAATCGGCGAGCGCCAGCAGCACGGCTTGCTCTGCCGCTGCCCGGCCGCTTGCCGCGTCCGGCTGGGCCACGTAGACCTTGGCGGCCTGGTCGGCGGCGCCCACGACTGCGAACGAGCCGCCCTGGATCTGGCCCACGGTGATGATGAAGTACACCAGCGGCACCATCAGCAGCGCGGACAGGAAGACGAACTCGACCACGGCACTCCCCTGTTCCGGTGAGGCGCCGTGCTCCGGCCATTCAACGCTGGATGGCCGCATGGCCCTTCACCTCCAAGAGCGCCCGGGGACCGATGAAGCCGATGACCGGCAGGGGTGCCCGGACGGTCACCTCGAGTGTGCGGATGCCCTGGAACGTCGATTCGCTTGTCCCCACATCCCGCGCGAAATCCGCGTTGAGCGCCGCCGTGATCAGCTGGACAGTCCGTTCCTTGGCGTCCCCGTCGTTGCGGTCGGCCAACGTGCCGTATCTGGCGCCCGAGGCGGCGGCGTCGATCAGCGTATTCCGGACGTGAAGTACCAGGGTGAGTTGGACGATCGCGAGGAAGAGCAAGGTGAGCAACGCACCGATCAGCACGAAGTCCACCACTGCAGCGCCCCGCTCTACGCCTTTGCGGTTTTCCCCGCTATCGATCTGGCGCCCGGTCCCCCCGCCCTGGGCTGCCATTGCCTACTGTCCGACCTTGTCCATGGCCTGGTTGAAGAGTCCCTCAAGCGCAGGACCGGCGAGGGCGAGCAGGGCGGCCACGAGGACTGCCGACATGAGGGTGATCATGACCCAGCCGGGGACGTCCCCGCGCTGGGGATGGGCGGTACCCACGTCAGAGTGGTCCCCCGCCCGCGTTTGCGACGGAGCAGACCACCAGGTCAACATGCTGAGCGCGCAGGCCGCCAATGCCGCCCGGGTTCCGAAGTTCTTCACCGTGTCCTCTTTCCTGGTTCTCTGGTTCTCTGTTTTCTGGTTTTCTGTTTTCTGGTTCTCTGTTTTCTGGTTTTCTGTTGTTCCGGAGTCCTGTTTTTTGGATCTGATGGTTCGTGACGTGTCGCCGGCAGATCGTGCACCGTGTGCCCCTGGCTGGCCGGCCGGCTGCAGGGCGTCCTTCGTATCCTGTTCCCTCCTCGTATGACTTTTCTTGAGTCCTGCCCGTGCCGGCCGGTGGGCAGCCGCCGGCTGTCCGTCGTCGTCGTTCGCCAGGTTCCTAGAGTCCGAGACTGATGGCGGCCAGACCGGGGAAGACGGCGAAGATGACCGTGAGCGGAAGGACGCCAAAGACCAGCGGCACCATCATGCCGATTTCCTTCTTGCCGGCGGACTCCATGAGCTCCCTCTTGGCTGTGTCCCGGACATCCTGTGCCTGCGCCCGGAGGACGTCGGCGAGGGGTGTTCCGCGTTCGACGGCCACGATCATCCCGTCCACGAAACGGAGCAACGGCCCTTGATCGGTCCTGGACGAGAACTCGTGGAGGGCCTCCACGAGGGGCTTGCCGGACCTGGTCTCGGCGAGGACACGGCCGAATTCCTGCGAGAGCTCACCCCGCGCGCTGCGGCAGACCCTGTCCAGGGCACCGGTGGCACTTTCGCCGGCGCTGACGGCCAGGGCCATGAGTTCGGCGATGCTCGGAAACTCCGCCATCATCCGCGCCTCCCGTTTCTTGATGTGCGCGCCCAACAGGTAGTCCCGGAGCAGGAACCCGCCGACGGCGCTGCCCACGACGGCCACGACGGCGACGAACGGGCTGAAGCGGCCGATCGAGCCGGCGAGCGCCACAACGCCGACGGCGAGGACGAAGCCGCCGGCCGCCCAGAGGAGTTGCTCAGCCCGGAAGTCCAAGGCTGTTTTGGCGCTGCCGGCGCGGGCGAGCCTGCGGTTTAACGCCGTCGCGCCAAGGTTGATCCGGCCCATGGACCTGGCACCGTCCCGGAACGCCGGGCGGAGGATCCGTTCGAGCGGCCCGAACGGTGTGACATTCCGCGGGACGGTGCGCAAAAGCCGGGATTCGAGGTTGTGGGTTCGCAGTTGCGGTTCGATACGTTCGACGAACGTCGTTGGGCGCATAAAGGGGAGCCGGACGAGGAACAGCCACAGGCCTGCCCCGAGCACGGCCCCGCACACCGTGGCGCCGGCCATCAGGCCGGTCATCGGAGGACCCGCTGTTCTTCCGGCAGCGCCCCGATACGCAGCATGATGGCGTAGGACAGCAGGGAGACGGCAAGGCCGCCCAAAAGGACGGCAGCGCCGAGCGGGGTGTTATACGCCATCACAGCCTCAGGACGGCTGGCCAGCAACACCAGGACAATCCAGGGCGCAGCGACGGCGAGGCGTGCGGCGTTGACGGTCCAGGATTGCCTTGCCTCCAGCTCACTCCGGGTCCTGGCGCTTTCCCGCAGGAACTCCGCGAGGGTGCCCAGCAGCCTCCCGAGGTCCGAACCGCCCACCTCCCGGGTGAGCCGGAGGGCCTCGACGATCCGGTCCGCCACGGGATCGGCCAGACGGTCCTTGAGCCGGGTGAGTGAGGGATCGAACTGGCCTCCCGACCGGTAGTCGGAGCCAAAGTCCACAAACACGTGGCGAAGCTCCACGGGGCCCTTGTCGCCCAGCTGGATAAGAGCCTCCGGCAGCGACAGGCCGGCCCTGATGGCTGAGCGCAAATGATCAACGACGTCGGGCCAGAGCTGGCGGAGGACAGCCGTGCGCTTTCTGGCACGCCACCGGACCATCGCCATCGGCAGCCAGCCGCCAAAGAGGCCAAAGCATCCCGAGATCGGCCATGACCCGGTAACTGCGAAGAACGCGAGCGTTGTGAAGGTCCCGAGTCCAAGGCACGAGGCGAGCAGCCCTGCCGCACTGACCTTTTCGATGCCCGCCGACCGCAGGAGGTCCTCAAGCCGGCTGGTCCGGGGCCTGCGCCGCACGCTCTCAGGCGTCTCCCACGCGGACCACCAGATCAGCAGGAGGCCGGCGCCGCCCAGCATCCCGACCAGCGGCGCCATCACCGCTGCTCCAGCAGCGCCGCGACGTCGTATCCGGAGCGGGCAAACTTTTCCGCGGCGGGCATGGAGTTGGCCTTGGGCAGAAGCTGCCCGTCCGACATCGTGAACACCATGGATGACTCGATGATCCCGTTTTCCACCCGGCGGCCCAGGGACAGGATCTCGGTGACCTGTCGGCGCCCGCTGGCGTGCCTGCTGCAATGGACCACCAGATCGATGCAGGACGCAACGGTGGGCACTACGAACGCACTGGAGATGTTGTCGCCGGCGAGCAGCGGCAGCGTGCAGATTTTCGTCACGGCATCATGGGCGGAGTTCGCATGCACGGTGCACATTCCGGGAAGGCCGGAATTCAAAGCGATGAGCATGTCCAGGCTCTCTGCCTCCCGGACTTCCCCGACCACCAGCCGGTCCGGCCGCATGCGCAGGGCCTCCTTGACCAGGCGGCGCAGCGGAATCTCCCCCTGCCCCTCCAGGTTCGGCTGACGGCACTGAAGACCGACGACGTCGCGGAGCGGCAACTGCAGCTCAAAGATTTCCTCCACCGTGATGACCCGTTCGCGGGTGCCAATGCTGGCGGCGAGGCAGTTGAGCATGGTGGTTTTGCCCGCCTGGGTGGCGCCCGAGACCAGGATGTTGAGGCCGCTGGCGACGGCCGCACCGAGGAACCTGGCCGCCTGCGGGGTGAGCGTTCCCAGCTCCACCAGGTGCTCGAGCCGGCTGGCTTTGACGACGAACTTGCGGATGTTGATGGCCCAGTGACGCCGGGTGACGTCCGGGATCACGACGTGCAGCCTGGAGCCGTCCGGGAGCGCCGCATCCACGAACGGCGAGGACATGTCCAGGCGTCGGCCTGAGCTCTTCAGCATCCGTTCCACAAGGTCCCGGACTTGCTGGTCCGTCAGCGAAACGGAGGTCAGTTCCGATTCGCCGTTGCGCGCCACATAGATTTCATTCGGCGCGTTGAGCCAGATTTCCTCGATGCCCGGATCGTCGAGGAGCGGCTGGAGCGCACCAAAGCCCGACACAGCGTCGAAGA
>NZ_KI914912.1:56924-62504 GCF_000520575.1 Arthrobacter sp. I3 | reverse complement strand
GAGCGCACCAAAGCCCGCCACAGCGTCGAAGACGAATCTCCGGGCCGACTCCAACGGGCCCAGCGGGGGCAGCGGCGCCAGGAGGGCCCGTTCGTCGTAGTCGCTTACAGCCGCCTCGACCAGGCGCCGGACTTCGCCGGACTCCCGCAGGGGGTCAAGGCCCCGCCGGCGGATCAGCTCACGGACCTCGTCCTCAACAATGCGTACAGCCTCCACCTGGACCCCCATATGACTGCCGCCCCTTTGCCGGCGCGATGGGGTTAAAACTAGGGGCGGGCAACCGGCCCGGCAAGGGGTGCCGTGGGTGCATGTGGATAACCGCCTGGTTTCAACATGACAACTTTCACTTTGGTAACACTTGAATCACTGGTCTCAGATGTCGGCCGATGTTAGGGTGAGCGCGTTAAGTCAGACATTCTCTCAGCCCGGCCAGCTCTCTTCGTAGCCCCTCGGGCGCGAGACCGTGTGGCGCGGCTCCCACAGCGTGCCATTGCCCCGGAGCGGAACATGAAGCGCACCCTATATCCCCCCACCAGCCACCGATGCCGCCGGGCAGGGGCCATTCTCCTCGCCGCCACCCTGCTGGCTATCACCGGCGTTCCGTCGCCGGCAACCGCCGTCGAGCAGCCGGCCACGCCCCCGGCGTCTGCCACGCCGTCTGCCAGCCCGTCGCCGACGGTCACGGGCACCGTTCCGGCGCCATCTGCAACGGCCCGCCCGGCCGCCACGGCCGCCCCGGCACCGGCACCGACCGCGACCGCGACGCAGGCACCGACCGCAACGCAGGCGCCGGCACCGACCGCGGCGCCGGCAGGCGGCGTCAAGGACCGGGCGGCCATGGCCGCGGCGGTCGGACCCGGTGGCGCCGAGATGGGCCAGCCCTCCGCCCGGGTCAACGCTCCGTCGCCACTTCTGAAGGCGACCACCGAGTCCGCCGCCATTGAATCGCTCACCACGCAGGGCACGTGGTCGCCGTCGTACGGGGTCAAAGGCCTGGACGTCAGCGGCCACCAGACCAGCGTCAACTGGCAAAGCCAGTGGAACATGGGGGCCCGCTTCGCCTACGTCAAGGCCAGCGAAGGAAACTACTTCACCAATGATTCCTTCGGTGCCCAGTACGACGGCGCCCGAAGCGTCGGGATGATCCGGGGCGCCTACCACTTCGCGATCCCGAACTGGTCCTCGGGAGCCGACCAGGCACGCTTCTTCGTCCAGAACGGCGGCGGCTGGAGTGCCGACGGCCGGACCATGCCCCCGGTCCTCGACTTCGAATTCAACCCCTACGCCGGCCGAACCATCAACGGCTTCTACTTCGGCAACACCTGCTACGGCATGTCCCCCTCGCAGCTGACGTCCTGGGTGCGCGACTTCGGGAACACCATGCGGGCCCTCACGGGCCGCCTTCCCGTCATCTACACCAACACGTCGTGGTGGAACCAGTGCACGGCCAACGCGGCGGGCTTCGGCGACTATCCGCTGTGGGTCGCGTCCTACCCGCTCTCCGCCACGGACAACGCCGGGCCCGTCCCCTCCAGCTGGAGCGTTTTCAGCATGTGGCAATACAGCAGCACCGGACCGTTCGTGGGTGACTCCAATATCTGGAACGGCGACTATGCCTCACTCCAGCGCTTCGCCGGGACGCCGCTGCCCACCGGGTCCTTCGACGACCTCTCCGTATCCCGCGACGGCGCCGCGGTCTCCCTGCGCGCCCGGGGCTGGTCGGTAGACCTGGCCAGGACGTCGTCCTCGATCCAGACGCACATTTACGTGACTGATCCGTCCGGGACCACCAAGGGCTACGCCTGGCAGGCCAACCAGCCCCGGCCCGATGTTGACCAGGCCCTCGGCTACGGTCCGTTGCACGGCTTCGACGGCACGGTCCGGATCACGGCTTCGGGCACGTACAAGGTCTGTGCCTACGCCATCGGGTCCTTCGGCAACACACTCCTGGACTGCAAGTCCATCAGGGCCACCGGGGTGGAGGCACCGACGGGGTCCTTCGACAGCTTCGGCCAGGTCCGCACGGCCGACAAGGTCACGCTGCAGCTCAAGGGCTGGGCAGCCGACCTCGCCAACCCCTCGGCCTCCAGCTATGCCGACGCCTACGTCACCGACCCGGCCGGGAAAACCACCGGGTACCGGATGACGGCCAACGTCGCCCGGAAGGATGTCGCGGACGCGACGGGCCTGGGGCTGGCCCACGGCTTCGACTACCAGGTCAAAGCCACCGTTCCGGGATCGTACCGTGCGTGCGTCTACGGGATCGGGCGAAACGCCAACGTGCTGCTGTCCTGCAAAACCACAAACGTCGGGGCCAACCCCGCACCCTTCGGCTCCTACGATTCGGTGTCGCTCACCCAGGCGCCCAACGCCGCGAACTTCCAGGTGAGCGGATGGGCACTGGATCCGGTGCAGCCAGGCAAGAGCGTGCCCGTGCACGTCTACGTCCAGTCGCCCAACGGAACCAACCCCGGCTACGCCTTCACCGCGAACCGCCCGCGTCCGGACGTCAACGCCGCGCTGCAGACGGTCGGTGACCACGGTTTCCAGGTCTCGGTCCCGCTGACCCGTGCCGGGAAGTACACCGTGTGCGCCTATGCCATCGGCATCGCCCCGGTCACGGCCGGCAACACCCTGCTGGGCTGCAAGTCCATCAGCGCGGCCCCGACCCCCGCCACCATGGGTTACCTGGATGGGGCCTCGATCCAGGTCGCCAGCGGCAAAGCCTCCATCAAGGCCTCCGGCTGGACACTGGATCCGTCCTTCCCCGCCTCATCGATCCCGGACCACGTCTACGTGACCTCGCCTGACGGAATCCGGAAGGGGTACGCCTTCATGGCCGACCAGAAGCGCCCGGACGTCAACCGGGCCCTCGACACGGTCGGAAACCATGGCTTCACGTCATCGGTCCCCATCACCCAGCGCGGCCAGTACCGGGTGTGCGCCTACGGCGTCGCGGTCTCGATGCTGAGCCTGAACAATTCCCTGCTGGGGTGCCAAACGCTCACCTATTAGCGGCCTTGGCTGACGCCGGACCACGCACAACGCAGACCGGCCCCCGCACATGCGGGGGCCGGTCTGCGTTGTGGTGCCTGGGGCTGACCGTTAAGGACCGTTAAATCAGGAACCGAGGTAGTCGCTCAGCCGCTCCGCCGCGGAAGGAACGGTGAACCCGGTCGCCTTGATCTTGTCCAGGTTAAGGGCGCTGTTCAGCGGCCGCGGCGAGACGGCCTTGCCCTTGAAGTACTCCTCGGTGCTCACACCGGTCACGGCTTCCCGCCGCTTTCCGGAGAGTTCGTAGACGTCCGCGGCGATGTCCGCCCAGGACTGCTGCTCGCCGTCGTTGCTGAGGTTGTAGACGCCGTACTCGGCGCCCGATTCCAGCAGGTGCCGGATGCCGGCGGCGATGTCTTCGGTGAAGCTCAGCCGCCCGATCTGGTCATCAACCACCGACGGTTCGATGCCGCGCTCGGCCAGCGAGGCCATGGTGCGGACAAAGTTGTTGCCCTCGCCGATCACCCAGCTCGTGCGCACAATGTAGTGCCGGGGCACCACACTGACGACGGCGTCGCCCGCGGCTTTGGTCTGGCCGTAGACGCCCAGCGGCGCCACCGGCTCCGATTCGTCGTGCGTGGCGCGCGTGCCGTCGAAGACATAGTCCGAGGACACGTGCACCAGGGTGAGGTCGTGTTCGACGGCGGTGCGGGCCAGCCGCGCCACGGCCGTGACGTTGACCGCCCAGGCAGCCGCGCGGCCCTCGGCCGACTCGGCGGCATCCACGGCGGTGTAGGCCGCGGCGTTGATGATCGTGGAGTAGTTCTTCCAGTTCCGTCCGGCGAAGGCGTCCTCGCTGCCGAGGTCAAACTTGTCCCGGCCGGCAAACTCAACGGACGGGTCGCCGTCGTACTGCCGGCGCAGCGCCTTGCCGAGCTGGCCGTTGGCGCCGACCACGAGGACCTTCTTCGGCGGCATCGGCGTGACGTCCGCCAGGCGCGGGTGCGCCTTGTCCTTGTCCGAGAGCTCGGCCTGGCCCAGCGGCACCGGCCAACTGATGGCCGCGGTCTCGTCGGCGAGGTTCAGGAACGTGTACTGGCCCTGGGCGTCGGCGGACCAGTGGTCGTTGACGAGGTACGTGTAGGCGGTGTTGTCCTCCAGCGTCTGGAAGGCGTTCCCCACCCCGCGGGGAATGAAGATGGCCTGGCTGGGGTCCATCTCGGCGGTGAACACGGCGCCGAAGGTCGGGCCTTCGCGCAGGTCCACCCAGGCGCCGAAAATCCTGCCGGTGGCCACGGAGATGAACTTGTCCCACGGCTCGGCATGGATGCCGCGGGTGGTGCCGGCGGATTCGTTGAACGAGATGTTGTTCTGCACCGGACGGAAGTCGGGCAGGCCAAGCGCCACCATCTTTTCCCGCTGCCAGTTCTCCTTGAACCAGCCCCGGTTGTCACCGTGGACCGGAAGGTCGTAGAGGACGACGCCGGGGATCGGGGTTTCGTGCGCTGTGAGCTTCTTCGAGAACTCGATCGACATAATCTACTGGCCTTGTTCCTTGTACTTCGCTTCCGTGGCGGCCTTCTGGGGCCGCCACCAGTCCTCGTTGTTCCGGTACCAGTCGATGGTGTCTTCGATGCCGGCCTCGAAGTTGGAGAACTGCGGCTTCCAGCCGAGTTCCTCGCGCAGCTTGGAGGAGTCGATGGCGTACCGCATGTCGTGGCCGGGCCGGTCCACCACGTGCTCGTACGCGTCCGGCGCCTGGCCCATGTGCTTGAGGATCAGTTCGACGACGTCCTTGTTGTTCTTCTCGCCGTCGGCGCCGATCAGGTAGGTCTCCCCGATCCGGCCCCCGGCGATGATCGCCAGGACAGCGGACGAGTGGTCGTTGGCGTGGATCCAGTCACGGACGTTCTCGCCCTTGCCGTACAGCTTGGGACGGATGCCGTCGATCACGTTGGTGATCTGGCGCGGGATGAACTTCTCCACATGCTGGTACGGACCGTAGTTGTTGGAGCAGTTGCTGATGGTTGCCTGCAGGCCGAAGGACCGCACCCAGGCCCGGACCAGCAGATCCGAGCCCGCTTTGGTGGAGGAATACGGGCTGGAGGGGTTGTAGGGCGTGCTCTCGGTGAAACGCTCCGGGTCATCGAGTTCGAGATCGCCGTAGACCTCGTCGGTGGAGATGTGGTGGAAGCGCTTGTCGTGCTTCCGCGCGGCCTCGATCAGGGTGTAGGTCCCGATGATGTTGGTGTCCAGAAACGGGCGCGGATCGTGCAGCGAGTTGTCGTTGTGGGATTCCGCGGCGTAGTGCACCACGACGTCGGACCCGGCAACCAGGCGCTCCACCACGGCGGCGTCGCAGATGTCGCCCTGCACCAGCGTGAACCGGTCTGCAGGCAGGCCCGCCAGCGACTCCACATTGCCCGCGTAGGTGAGCTTGTCGAGGACCGTGACGTGGTGGTCGGTGTTCTCCAGTACATAGTGGACGAAATTGGAGCCGATGAAGCCGGCGCCGCCGGTGACAAGAAGTTTCTGCATGAGGCCAGCTTACCGAAAGGCCGGTGCCGGCTCAGACCCGCCGGCGGG
>NZ_KI914912.1:14711-56824 GCF_000520575.1 Arthrobacter sp. I3 | reverse complement strand
GGGCTTCGACCATGAGCCGGACCAGCATCACGCGGGCCGCGACGATCTTGGGCAGCGACCGCAGGCCGGCCGGCGTCTGGTTCGATTCGTGGATCCGGCGGTAAATGGTCGACTCGTCAAGGTGGGTTATCGATCCGGCGACATTGCCGCAGATGGCCAGCCAGAGATCGTGTGATTCCCGGACGTAAGCAGGAATCGGGGTGAAGCAGCGGACAGCCTCCCGGCGGAAGGCCATGCCGCAGCCGTAGTACGCCCGGTACCCGATCAGGATGGCAAACAAGTTTGCCACGTGCCGCCGCGAGTCCGCGGACTTCAGCCGCGGAATCCAGGGCCGGTTTCCGCCGCCCAGCATGTCGAAATTGCTGGCGACCACCATAGAACCGGACAAGGCAGCGAGCATCAGCTCCAGCCGGCCCGGAATCCAGACATCGTCCTGGTCTGACAGGAACACGTACTCCCCCCGGCTCAGCCGGATCGCTTCCTCGAAGCTGCGCACGTACCCCCGGTTGACAGGCGAGCGGACGAGCCGGATCCGCGGATCATCGATCCCTTCCACGATCGCGGCAGTCTCGTCGGGGGACGCATCATCGACCACGACGAGCTCGTCGTCGGGACCCAACTCGGCGAGGATGGACGCTATCTGCTCCCTTACAAAGGCCGCACCCTTGTAAGTGGCCATGCACACGCTGGCCCTGATCTTCGGCACGCCGGGGCCATTCTCGTCGTTCATGCGAACCACTCTAGGCGACTCCCGGACCAGGGGCCGGTGCGGGGCAATCGCGTATCATCGTTAGGTCAAGCCCCCCAGCACGAGGACCGTACCGCATGAGACCCGTTCTGTTAAGGCTTGCAGGCTTCACCCTGTTGCCGCTGCTGGCGCTGGTCCTTCCCTTCCTGCTCCTCCCGGTCGTTTCGCGCGTCGTGGGGGCCGCCGGCTGGTCCAGCATCACCTCCGGCCAAGCCATTGGCATCTTTGCGTCGACCATCATTCTCTGGAGCTGGAACATCTCCGGCCCGGTCGAGATTGCCCGTGCCGGCGCCTTCCCGCTGCGGGCGGCACTTTATTCCAGGAGCGTCCGTTCGCGGATCCTGCTCGCGGTCCTCGTCCTGCCCGTCATGAGCGTGATCGTCGCGCTCGTGGCCCGGGAGGGTTTCCGCCTCGATGCCATCACCATGGCCTGGGCCACGGCGCTGACCGGTTTCTCGCCCGCGTGGTACGGCATCGGCACCGGCCAGCCCCGGATCCTCGCCGTCTACGACACCCTCCCCCGCTTCTTTGCGGCCATCATCAGCGCCCCGGTCATCCTGCTCACCGGACAAGTCTGGACGTACGGGCTGGTCTCGGTCCTTACGACGCTCGTGGCATTGATCGCATTCCACCGCCGGTTCGGCGAACCCCGGACCTGGCTGCCCCGGAGCCCGTGGAACGTCGTGCGGGAGATCGTGCCCACCGCGGGCACGGCCGGCATCAACTTCACGGGAAGCGCATACGGCTCGTCCCCGGTTCCGATCGCCACTGCGACGGTGCCATCGGCCGCTGCCACGGCCGGTTTCGCCTCGGCGGACGCCATCTACCGCCTGGGGCTCTTCACGATCGTGGCGCTCGGCAACACGTTCCAGGGCTGGACCCTGGAGCACGATGCCGCCAACCCGCGCCGCCGCCACTTCGCGGCCATGGCTGCCCACGCGGCCCTGGGGCTCGCGGGCGGGATCTTCCTCACACTGTTCGGCCCGTGGGTCTCCGGCGTGATGTTCGGCGTAGCTGTCCGCGCGGACACCCTGACCTGCCTGTTCTACGGGGTGTCCTTCTTCTTCATCTCCTCATCAACGCCCCTGATCCGGAATGTGCTGATCCCCGCCCAGCGCCAGAAGTCGGTGCTGATGTGGACCGCGGTTTCCGCCGTCGTCGGCGTGCTGCTCATGGTGGCGGCCGGGCTGGCGGCCAACGTTCCCGGCATCGCCCTGGGCATGGCCGTGAGCGAGGCCCTCCTGTTCCTGGGCCTGCTGCGCCCTTCCCTCCGGATCCTGCCCGCAGGCGCCCGCGGCCGGGGCCGGAAGGTAGGATCAGCAGCGTGATCGCCAGATGCCCGCGGCCGGTCGCCGCCGTCAGCACCGCATTCCCCCGGGGGATCACGAATCCCGAGCCGGAGGCCGCCCACTCCGTCAGCCGCCTCCGGGCCGTTGATATATTGGAGAACTATGAAAATTCTTGACTCGACCCGTGTGCTGGTCATCATGCCGGCGTGGAACGAAGCCGAGTCCGTGGGGAATACCGTCCGGGAAGTGCTGAGCGTCGGCCGGCCCTACGATGTCCTGGTGGTCAATGATGGCTCTGCGGATGCCACCGCCGCGGTCGCGAAAGACGCTGGCGCCACCGTCCTGACGCTGCCGTTCAACCTGGGGGTCGGCGGTGCCATGAGGGCCGGCTTCAAGTACGCCCAGCGCCTCGGTTACCAGCGCGTGATCCAGGTGGACGCCGACGGACAGCACGATCCCCGCAATATCCACGAGGTCCTGGCCGGCCTGGAGCACGCGGATATCTCCATCGGTGCCCGCTTTGCCGACCGCGGCGACTATTCGGTCAGCGGCCCGCGCAAGTGGGCCATGCAGCTCCTCGCCAAGGTCATCTCAGCACTGGCCAAGACCCGGCTCACGGACGTGACCAGCGGCTTCCGGGCCGCGAACGGGCGCGCCATCAACCAGTACCTGGACCACTACCCGGCGGAGTATCTGGGTGACACCATCGACTCCCTGGTCGTGGCGATCCGCTCCGGCTGCCGGGTGACCCAGGTCCCGGTGGAAATGCGCCCGCGCCAAGGCGGGACTCCCAGCCACAACCCCGTCAAGTCCGCCGTCTACCTCGGCCGGTCCGTCTTCGCCCTCATGTTCGCGCTGACCCGTAAGCGGTCCACCATTTCCGACCCCGCGCTGGCCGCCAAAGGAGCCGTCTAATGGGCAACTGGCCCGCCTTTTTCCTTGCCCTGGCGATCGTCGGCGTCGTCTTCGAGATGCTCCGCCGAAAGAAGCTTCGCGAGAAATACGCAGCACTCTGGCTCTTCGTGGGCATCGGCACGCTGGTTCTGGCCGCGTTTCCGAGCCTGCTGACGATCGTGGCCGAACGCGTCGGCGTCCAGCTGCCGTCCAATCTGCTGTTCATCATCAGCATCCTGCTGCTGCTCGGTGTCTGCCTGCACTTGTCCTGGGAACTGTCCGTGGTCGAGGACGAGACCCGCACCCTCGCGGAGGAAGTGGCCATACTCCGGACCATGGTCGAGGACATGTCCTCCCGGGACGGCGACGCTCCGGCGACGCCGACGACGAAGTAGGAGACCCCGGTGGCACTGGACATCTTTATCCCCTATTGGGGCGACGTTAACTACATGAAACTGGCCGTCGACAGCGTCCTGGCCCAGACCAGCCCGGACTGGCGCCTGACGGTGGTTGACGACGCCTACCCGGGCGACGACGTCAGACGCTACGTCGAGGCCGCGGACGATCCCCGGATCACGTATATCCGCAAGGATAAGAACGAGGGCATCACCGAGAACTTCAGGACCTGCGTCTCGCTGGCCAGCCAGGACGTCCTGGTGGTCATGGGATGCGACGACCTTCTGCTGCCGAACTTCGTGGACGTCGTGCTCCGCGCCCACGCCGAATTCCCCGACGCCTGGATCATCCAGCCCGGCGTCCAGATCATCGACGAGGACGGCAAACCCTCCGTTCCCCTGGTGGACATCGTCAAGCAGCGGCTGGTCAAACCGCGCGGTACCGGGTCCCGGCTCGTGGGCGGCGAGCGGCTGGCGGTCAGCCTCCTGCACGGCGACTGGCTCTACTGGCCCTCCCTGGCCTTCCGCCGCGACCGCATCCGGGACTACGACTTCCGTGACGGTTTCCCCGTCATCCAGGATCTCGCCCTCATCATGGACATGGTGCTTGGCGGGGCCGAGCTGCTGATCGTCCCGGATATCTGCTTCGAATACCGCCGGCACACTCACAGCGCGTCGTCCGCGAAACTCGTCGACGGGTCCCGGTTCGTCGGTGAGCGCGAGTTCTTCGACCTGGCCGCAGCGCTGTGTACGGCGAAGGGCTGGCGCAAGGCGGCCCGCGCCGCCCGGCTGCGGCTCACGTCCCGGGCGCACGCACTCCTGATCCTCGCCGGCACGCTCCGGCAAAGTGCCTCCGGAACGCTCGGCATCCTCTTGCGGCATTCCTTCGGAAAGTGAGCGAACCCCACGTGACCGGCGAATCCCCCGTCCCTGCCACGGGCGCCACCGGCGTCACAGGGGTCGTCACCGCGTTCCGGCCGACGGCTGCGCTGATCGGCAACATCGAATCGCTGCGCGAGCAGGTAGACGCCGTCGTGGTGGTTGACGATGGCGGCGGCCCCGGCTTCGAGTCGATCTTCGCCGCGCTGGCTGCGGCCGGCGCAGAAGTGGTGCGCCTCCCGGAGAACGCCGGCATCGGCGCCGCCCTGAACGCCGGCATCCGCACGGCACGCCGGCACGGCAACCCGGACTTCATCCTGACCGTGGACCAGGACTCCCTGCTGCCCGCGGGCTACGTGCAGGCGCTGCGCCGTGCCGCCGCGGACGCGCGGGCCGCCGGCGTCGAGCCCGGCCTCATCTCCCCGTCCAGGATCCACGGAAACCCGGTGCTGCGCGCCGGGACCCGGAACGGCGTCGCCCTGGGCCGGGAGCCGATCCAGTCGGGCCTCCTGATCCCGGCCGGCACGCTGGACGTCCTTGGCGGGTTCTGGGAAGAGCTCTTCATCGACCTGGTCGACACCGAGTACTATTACCGCGCACTCGCCGCGGGCCTGCCCACCGTCCTCGCCGCGGCGGAGTTCGACCACTCCCTGGGAACGATGGTGGAGGCCAAGGTGTTTGGCCGGCCCGTCCCGGCGGGCGGCCGCCCGCTGCAGGTGCGCACCGCCGCGACCTGGCGCTACTACTACATCTTCAGGAACCGCCTCGTCACGGGCCGCCGGTACGCCGTGCGGTATCCCGCCTGGGTGGCCGGCGGGATGTGGGGCGATCTGCGGCATCTGCTGATCGTGACCCTGCTGGCGCCCGGCCGCACCGCCCGGCTCGGCTCGGCGCTCCGCGGCACCGCCGACGGCCTCCGCGGACGGACCGGGCGCCGGCATTCGGCCTGACACCACCGGGCACGCGGGCCAGCAGGCCCTCCACGGGTTTGGCCGAGTGCAGACCGGTAAGAGAGTATGTATACCATGCGCGGAATAATTCTTGCCGGCGGGACCGGTTCTCGTCTCCATCCCATCACCCACGGCATCAGCAAGCAGCTCGTCCCGGTATACGACAAGCCGATGATCTACTACCCGCTGTCGACGCTGATCCTGGCCGGCATCCGGGACATCCTGATCATCACCACCCCGCACGACGCCGAGCAGTTCAAGCGCCTCCTCGGCGACGGTTCGCAGTTCGGCATCAACCTCAGCTACGTCCAGCAGGCCTCCCCCGACGGACTGGCGCAGGCCTTCATCCTCGGCGAGGAGCACATCGGCAACGAGACTGTTGCCCTGGTGCTGGGTGACAACATCTTCTACGGCCAGGGGATGGGAACCCAGCTGCGCAAGCATGAAAACATCGACGGCGGTGCCGTCTTCGGCTACTGGGTCAAGAACCCCAAAGCCTACGGTGTGGTGGAATTCGACGACGCCGGCCAGGCCGTCTCGCTGGAGGAAAAGCCGGAGCGGCCCAAGTCCCACTACGCCGTGCCCGGCCTGTACTTCTACGACAACGACGTCGTTGGGATCGCCAAGGACCTGAAGCCCTCGCCCCGCGGCGAGCTGGAAATCACCGACGTCAACCGGACCTACCTCGAGAGGGGCAAGCTCCGCGTCGAAATCCTGCCCCGCGGCACGGCCTGGCTGGACACCGGAACCTTCGATGACCTCAACGACGCGTCGAACTTCATCCGGACGGTCGAGAACCGGCAGGGCCTGAAGATCGGCGCCCCAGAGGAGATCGCCTGGCGCCAGGGCTTCCTGAGCGACGATGAACTCCGCCAGCGCGCCGAGCCGCTGGTCAAGAGCGGGTACGGCGCGTACCTCCTCGAACTCCTGGAGCCGTAACCCTTCATGTGGATGTCCGTCTTACCGCAGGTCCTGATCGCCTGTGCTGTCCTGGTCCTGCCCGGGCTGATCATCTCTGTTGCACTGCGATTCAGGGGCTTCAGCGCCCTGGCGCTTGCCCCCGCGTTGAGCGTGGGTGTTGTGGTCATCACCTCCACGTTGGCCCCGTTCCTGAACGTCAGGTTCGGGCTGCTCCCCGTGACCGTGGTGGCGGTGGCTCTGTCCCTGCTCGGTTTGTGGGCGGCGCGGTTCCGTCCCTCCGGCCCGGCCGCAACCGGTCTGAATCCGTTGCGGGTGCCGGACGTCCGCGGCGACCTCGCGGCGCTGGCCGGAGCCGCCATCGCCGGCGGGCTCCTCGCCGTCCACACCGTCCATTTGATCGGCAGCCCGCAGGCAATCTCCCAGACTTATGACGCCGTCTTCCACCTGAATTCGGTCAGGTTTGCCCTGGATACCGGCCAGGCGTCGTCATTGACCCTGGGTGCGATGACCGGCGGCGGCGCCTACCCGGCCGGCTGGAACGCTGTAGCCACCCTCGTCGCCATGGCAACGGGCGCGAGCGTCCCGCTCGCCGTCAATATCACCAGCATCGTCCTTGCGGCCGTGTTCTGGCCGTTGGGATGCCTCCTGTTGGCGCGGTCAGTGGTGGGAGGACGCCCGGCCGCGCTGGTCGCCGCAGGCATTGCGGCGGCGTCGCTGGGTGCCTTCCCGCTGCTCATGATGGACTTTGGGGTCCTGTATCCCAACCTGCTGGCCATTAGCGTGTTGCCCTCCAGCGTCGCCCTGGCAGCGGCGTGTGCCGGGTTGACGCCCGGACTTGTCCGCCGCGATCTCGCCTCGATACTTGCCCTGCTGCTGGCGCTCACCGGCCTCATCGTCGCCCATCCCACGACGTTCATGGCCTGGCTGACGTGGACGCTGCCCATGGTGGTGACGCTGGTGTGGCGCTCTGCGGCTGCCCTTCGGCGGAAGCAGGCCCGCGCCCGCTCGTACGTCTTGAGGCTGGCGTTGCCGGTCGCCGGGTACGCCGTCGCGTTCGACCTGCTGTGGACCAATCTGCGCCCACCCCCCGAGGCTTCCTTCTGGGGCCCGTACCAGAGCATTCCGAAGGCCATTGGCGAAGCCGTCACCATCTCCCCCGATGGCCTGGCACTGGCCTGGCTCGTGGCCCCGCTGGTATTCCTCGGCCTCTGGGCCTGCTTCCAGGACCGCTGGCAGCGCGTGTGGATCGCCGCCGTCTTCGCCTTGTTCACCTATCTGTTCGTTGTGGTCTCCGGCTTTACCAAGTCGGAAACCCGGGACGTCCTCACCGGCGTCTGGTACAACGACAGCTACCGGATTGCCGCCCTGCTGCCGCTGGTTGCGGTCCTGCTGGTCGCCGTCGGCATTGACTGGGCAGGGCACCGCATCCTGGCGATGCGCGGCCGGTCCAAGGCCCTCGCGGTGGCCCTTGACGGCTCTCCGCGCTGGGGGCGCGCCGGAACCGCGGCCTACCGGACCGTAGGCATCGCCGCCGTCGTGCTGGCCGCTATCGCCCTGGGACAGCAGGGCGGCCTGGAGTTGGAGGTTGAACAGGGCTCGAGGAACTACAGACTCGCCGCCGATTCGCCGCTGGTCTCCACCGACGAGCTCCAGCTCATGAAGCGCCTGCCCCAGACTGTCCCCGAAAATGCCCTGCTGATCGATAATCCCTACACCGGTGCGGCGCTGTCCTACGCCTTGGGCGAGCGGAAGTCGGCCCAGCTGCATGTCATGAGCTACGTTTCCCCGGATGTGAAGCGGATCTACGATTCGATGGGCAACGTGACGACGGACGCCAGCGTCTGCCAGGCAGTCCGCGCGGCGAATGCCTACTACATCCTGGACTTCGGCCCGGTCGAAGTCCACGGCGGAGACCACACTCCCGCCGGGCTGCGCAATCTCGCAGCGAACCCCGGCGTGCAGCTCATTGACAGCCAGGGCGAGGCGAAGCTCTACAAGGTCACCGCCTGCGGGAACTGAACCCCGGCGTGCTGCAGGCTGCGGGGCAGGTTCCGCAGCCTGCAGCGGCACCTTGCCCGCAACCTGCACCGGTCCCTGGTCCGCGGCCCGCGGGGCAGGCTCCGCGGCCGCTGCCTAGAAGCTGAGCTGCCGGGCCAGTGCCGGTGCCAGCGTCTTGGCAAAGGTGTTGGTCATATGGTTGTCCCGGTACACGAGCACGTTGCCGATGACGGCCGGGCAGATCCCCTGCCGGCAAAAATAGGCGGACATATCCAGAACCTCGACGCCGGGCACCCTCGCTCCGGCCAGCTGCAGGGGGTCCGCAGCGGTGCCGGCGTCGGATACGGTGAACTGGCACGCGGGCGAGCCCGGTCCATTGGCCTGGACGCAGTCCGGTGCCGAAAATTCCGGATACGGCGTGTCGGGCACGACGGCCACGCGGATCCCGGCTTCCCGGAGCGGCTTCAGGAGCTGGACATAGCCGTTGACGAGTTCTTCCGGGCTGGCCCACGTCCATTTGAGGGCCTCGCGGTAGCCGGCCGGCGCCATTCCCGATACCACCACCAACTGTGGACGCAGCGTCAGGATGCGCTGCAACGTG
Source organism: Arthrobacter sp. I3 (assembly GCF_000520575.1). Lineage (NCBI taxonomy): Bacteria > Bacillati > Actinomycetota > Actinomycetes > Micrococcales > Micrococcaceae > Arthrobacter > Arthrobacter sp. I3. The sequence goes on along the minus strand of NZ_KI914912.1, from coordinate 48,149 downwards.
GCCTTGTTCTGTTCGGAGCAACTGCGGTACACAGTGGTGCCATTGGCGGCCGGCGCTGCCGTGAAGGGGCATCCGTTCCGGACCATGGCCTGTACTTTCCAGCCCCCGCCTGCGCCGGCAATCACGAGCGGATCCACGTACTGCGCGGCGTGTGAATCCCCGACGACGACCACCGTCCGGGTGGCGTCCGGCGCGCCGAAAACGCATTGGTCAACCCCGGTGACGGCCGGGTTGAACTTTCCGCACGTCTCCGTCCAGGTCAGTGGCACATCCTTCACGGCGACGGCGGGATCGGGCCGGACGGGCAGGCCGTCGGGGACGGCGGCGGGCCGGACGGGATCAAACGCCGTCGCGCCGGGATAGTCGCGCAGGTTCATGGCCGCGTTCAGCTGCTGCGACTTGGCTTCCACGACGCCCCACGGCACCGCCGCTGCCACCGTCGACGCCACGATCAGTCCTGCTGCCAGGACGAAGGCATTCCGGCGCAGCAATCCCCACCGTCCAGGCGGCGATCCTTGGGCGGATGGGGTTCCGTGCCGGAACTTCTGCTCGACGAGGTGGTAGGAGGCGACCGCCAGGGCCAGGCTGATGGCCACCATGGCGGTTCCCTGGATGACGCCCGGAACCCGCCCGAGGTGGAAGACGTAGATCACGACGACGGGCCAATGCCACAGGTACAGGGAATATGAGAGATCGCCGATGTAGGTCACTGGCCGCAGGCTGAGGACACGGCTTGCCGAGTAACCGGCAGGGCTGCCCGGAGTGGCCGGTTCGGCCGCCGGCGAACCGGCGGCGAGCAGCAGCAATGTCCCCGCGACGGGCAGGAGGGCGATGCTGCCCGGGAAGTCCATCGCAACGGAGAGTGCCATCGCGGAAAAGACGATCACGCCAAGGCCGATCCAACCCGAAAGCCACGCCCGCACCGGGCCCAGGCACAATTTGGGAATCAGCAAGGCGCCGATGCCCCCGGCGCCCAGCTCCCAGATCCGCGTGGTGGTCGCAAAGTACGCCATGTCGTGCTGGGAGGACGAGAAGGCGACGCTGTGGACGAAGGACGCCAGCGACACCACCGTCAGGATCCACAAGGAGACGGTTTCGATCCGGAAGCGCCGTTTCACAGTGACGGCCACTCCCGCCAGCAGGATGACGGGAATGATCAGGTAGAACTGCTCTTCCACGGCCAGTGACCAGAAGTGCTGCACCGGAGACACCAGGGCGGTCGCCGCGGCGTAACTGTCCACGCTGAAGGCCTGGTTCCAGTTCTGCACTTGCAGGGCGGACATGATGACGTCCAGGGAAATGGACTGCCAACGGTTCTGCGGCAGCAGGACCACGGCGCCCAGCATGGTCGCCAGCAGAACCGTGGTGGCAGCCGGCAACAGGCGCCTGATCCGTTTCGCGTAGAAGTTAGAGAGCCGGATGTGTCCGGTACGCGCCAGTTCCTGGACGAGCGATCCCACGATCAGGAAGCCGGAGATGACGAAAAAGACGTCGACCCCGACAAAACCGCCGGGGAGAATACCGGGCCAGACGTGATAGATGATCACCATGCCCACCGCCAGGGTGCGCAGCCCCTGGATGTCCAGTCGCCGGCCGTTCCTTCCCGCGCTGGAAACACCCTTGTTGCTGGCGGGTCTGGCCCGCTCGGGGGAGCCCTGGGGCTGGGGCAGGACAGCCGCCGACGGCACAGAGGTCACGGTTCTCTTTCGGTTTTCAAACAACGTCATCGTTAATTTGCACTGGGTGCGCTTGCCCGGAACCTGTTGGGACCATGTCCAATGGACATGGTCCCAACAGATGCGCTGCCGTTACCGGCTGCGGTACCGCCTACGCCCGGAGGCGGGCAACGGCCTCATCAATAGGTCCGTCGAATAATACGTTGCCATGCTCGAGATAAACACCCCGGGAACAGATGCGCGACACCAGGTCAAGGTCGTGGCTGACAACCACCAGCGTCTTGCCCTGCTGGGCCAGTTCCTGAATCTTGGCTATGCACTTGCGCTGGAACGGCTCATCACCGACGGCGAGGATTTCGTCGATCAGGAAAACCTCGGGATCGGTGTGGACTGCGACGGAAAACGCCAGGCGCAGGTACATGCCGGACGAATAGAACTTGACTTCCGTGTCGATGAATTCGCCGATCTCGGAGAATTCGATGATCGCGTCGAAGCGTTCGTTGATCTGCTTCTCCGTCATCCCCAGGATCGCTCCATTGAGGTACACGTTGTCGCGGCCGGACAGGTCAGGATGAAACCCCGCCCCGACCTCGATCAGCCCGGCCACGCGGCCGCGCGTATAGACGCTGCCGGAATCCGGGAGCATCACGCCGGAGATGTGCTTGAGCAGGGTGGACTTGCCGGAGCCATTGAGGCCGAGCAGCGCCACGGTCTCCCCCGTTTCCACCATCAGGGAGACGTCCTTCAGGGCGTGGAACTTCTTGGAAAGATCCCCCTTGCGGCCCTTCACGAGCCAGACAACCGCCTCTTTGATGGAACGGGTGTGGCGGAGCACGAACTCCTTGCTGACATTGGACACTTCAATCGCGTTAGCCATCTAGAGCTCCTGGGCAAAGCGGCCTTCAAGCCGCCGAAAAGTTAGCTGTCCCAGTGCCAGGACCACCAGCGAAATGACCATGCCGACCGGCAGCCACAGGCTGAACAGGTTCGGCGGCATCGCGGCAGAACCGTCAGTTGTGGGGTACCAGAAGGCATAGTGGAACAACTCGACGCCCACCGTGATGGGGTTTGCCTGGTAGAGGGCGAAGAGCCCGGGTCCCAGCTTTGCTTCCACCATGGTCCAGGAGTACATGACGGGCGATGCCCAGGTCGCCACCATCAAGAGCATGTCAACGAGGTTTTCCGAATCACGGAAATACACGTTGGCGGCCCCGAACAACAGCCCGAGCCCGGTGGCCAGGAATCCGACAATGGCGAATCCGCCTACCGCCGCCAGGAGCTGGAACGCGTCCGGATGCCACCCGGCGACGACGCATCCGATCACCAGGACAACGAGCTGGGGGAAGAAATGCACGGCCGAGACCCAGACCGACGCCACCGGAAACAGCTCCCGGGGAAGATAGATCTTCTTAATCAGGTTGCCGTTGTTCACGATCGATCGCGCAGAGTTCCCGAGGGCTTCAGAGAAGAAGTTGATCAGCACGATTCCGGAGAAGAGATACACGGCATAGTTCGAGAGGCCGTCCGGGTTCCGTGCACTGCGTTCCAACCCCAGGAAGACGCCCAGGGCCACATAGAACACGAGGAACTGCACAGCGGGCTTCACATAGGACCAGAGGAGTCCCAGAACGGAGCCGCGGTAGCGGACTTTCAGTTCCTTGCGGACCAGCAGTTTCAGCAGAAAACTGGACTGGCGAAGATCCCGAAATCCACCACCGAGCCCCGGGCGGGTCAACTCCCCGGAAATCGTGGTTGTCACGCTATTTCACTTCGCTCTGGGTGTGTTCTTCGAAGATCTTCTTCCAGGAATCCAGGGACGTGAGCTCCGGCATCGCCGCCTTGTACTGCTTGCTCAGCGACTGCCAGTCCTTGAGCAGGGCAGCGTGCAGGCGGCTGCTCTCGGTCAGCATTTCCCTCACGCGCTTGGGGTCCCGCTTGTACCAGGAAGCGCCCGTTCCTTCAGCGTTGGAGACGATGGCGCTGTCGAACTGCGCGATCCGCCACCAGCGGTTGTCCTGGTGCGCAATGTTGGTCTGCGGACGTTCCGCACTCGTCTTGGTGACCGGGCGGAACAACTGGCGTGCGACCGTTTTGGCTGCCCAGGGAAGGAGGGTGACCCTGGACGGCTGCGACACGCCGTGCCCGCGGCGCGGCGGCTTGTCCATCTTGGGCGTCGGGAAATCGTCCGCGTCGGCCTGGAAAATCGAGTCCGAGTAGCCGGCCATCATCTTCCGGATCTCGGGCAGCTTCGAGGGCAGCAGGTCCGGCAGGTCGGTCGGGCCCTTGAGAACATCCTCGAGCGCCCAGCCGCGGCCGTGCGCGGTCGCGTACTGCATCGACACGAGGTGTTTGATGTCCGCATACTGCGATTCGCGCACCACGCGGCCGCCGTGCTCGTAGGGGCTGTGGAGCAGCGCCGCCACGATCCGGTTGCGGGCGTGGAAGTAGGCCTGCCAGCCCACGAGGTCGTCTTTGTCGATCCAGGACACATGCCATACGGCCGAACCCGGCAGGGAAACTGTCGGGAAGCCGTGCGCCTTGGCGCGCAGCCCGTATTCCGAGTCGTCCCACTTGATGAAGAGCGGAAGTGAGAGGCCGATTTCCCGGATAACCGAGGTCGGGATCAGACACATCCACCAGCCGTTGTAGTCCACATCGCAGCGGCGATGCAGCCAGGAGGTCTGGCGCAGGTTCGAGGACAGGAAATCATGCCCAAGGACCATGTCCTCGCTCGGCAATGACGGCTGGAAGCGGTAGGGGTTGACCACCTCGCCGAACGTGTGGAGAACCGTCCGGTTGTAGAGGTCGAACATGTGGCCGCCGACGATCGTCGGCGTCTTGCAGCGGTCCGCGAACGTGAGCAGGCGGATGATGCTTTCCGGCTCAACCACGATGTCGTCGTCCATGAGCAGGACGTAGTCACTGCCGTTTTCGACGGCCTCGAACATGCCCCGGGCAAAGCCGCCGGAGCCGCCGAGGTTCGACTGGTTGATGATCCGCAGCTTGCCGCCAAGAGATTCACGGACTTCGGCGAAACCGTCCGCGTCCTCGACCTTTTGCGTGCCCTGGTCAACCAGAAGGATCTCCTGGACATGCTTGAGGGCATCGGGGTTCTCGGCCAGCAGCCGAAGATTGTTGAGGCAGAAGTCGGTCTTGTTCAGCGTCGTGATCTGCAAGGTGACAGACCCGGGCGTGCTCTCAACAGCTGGTCCCTGCCATTCGGCGTCGACCATGACAAGCGGTTCGGAGCCCGCCACGAGGTCGAACCAGTACCAGCCGCCGTCGCCGAAGGGCGCAAGGGACAGCTCAAAGGTGTTCTCCGCCGAGCCCCCGACGCGCCGCGTGTCGACGCGCTGCAGGGACCCGCGGGCGTTGGACTTGTAGACGATTACGGATCCGGCGCCCTGGGTGCGGACCTGAAGCCGGACCTTGTCCACCGACGTCCAGCGCCGCCAGTAGCTCGCCGGGAAGGCGTTGAAGTAGCTGCCGAACGATACCCGCTCCCCCGAACGGACCTTGGTGGAGCTGCGGGACAGGAAGTCTTCAACGTGGGCTTCCTTGGTGGAGCTGCTGAAGGACTGTGCCCGGGCCTTCTTGCCGTCGCCGCTGCCGACCGTAGGAAGCTGGATGCCGGTCGCGGTACCCATGTCCATGTACAGGGGAACGGTGTCCATCTGGCTGGCGTTGGGCAGGATGACCCGCTGCAGGGTGTCCCACTGCTGGGCGGAATCTACCTGGGTGTCGGTTGCGGCGCTCATGCGTCCACTCCTCCGCTTTCAATCTTTGCGCCGCCTTCGAAGTGCGGGCGGATCTTGTTGTCGAACATGGTCAGGGCCGAGCCGATCGCCATGTGCATGTCCAGGTACTTATAGGTACCGAGGCGGCCGCCGAAGAGGACATCCTGCTCGGCCGCGGCCAGGTCGCGGTACTTCAGGAGCCGATCGCGGTCCGTGGGTGTGTTGATCGGGTAGTAGGGCTCGTCGCCCTTCTCCGCGGCACGGGAGAACTCGCGCATAATGACGGTCTTCTCCGTCTGGTAGTCGCGCTCCGGGTGGAAATGGCGCGGCTCGATAATGCGGGTGTACGCAACGTCTTCGTCGTTGTAGTTCACTACCGACGTGCCCTGGAAGTCCCCGACGTCGAGCACTTCTTCTTCGAAGTCGATGGTGCGCCAGGACAGATCGCCTTCGGCGTAGTCGAAGTAGCGGTCAACAGGTCCGGTGTAGACGACCGGGACGTTGCCGACCACCTTGCCCTTGCTGTACTCGTGGGACTCATCGAAGAAGTCCGTGTTGAGCCGCACCTCGATGTTGGGGTGTTCGGCCATCTTCTCGATCCACGCCGTGTAGCCGTTGGTCGGAAGGCCCTCGTACTTGTCGTTGAAGTACCGGTTGTCGTAGTTGTAGCGCACCGGAAGGCGGGAGATGATGCCCGCGGGCAGGTCCTTCGGATCCGTCTGCCACTGCTTGCCGGTGTAGTGCTTGATGAACGCCTCGTAGAGCGGGCGGCCGATCAGCTGGATGCCCTTGTCGTTCAGGTTCTGCGGATCGGTGCCGGCCAGTTCGCCGGCCTGCTCCTTGATCAGTTCCTGGGCCTGCCCGGGGGTGAGGTTGGCCCGGAAGAACTGGTTGATCGTGGCCAGGTTGATGGGCAGGGAGTAGACCTCGCCCTTGTGCACGCCGTAGACCTTGTGGACGTAGTTCGTGAACGTCGTGAAGCGGTTCACGTACTCCCACACGCGGTCGTTGGACGTGTGGAAGAGGTGGGCACCGTAGCGGTGCACCTCAATGCCGGTCTGCTCTTCCTTTTCGCTGTAGGCGTTGCCGCCAATGTGGTGCCGGCGGTCGATGACGACTACCTTCAAGCCCAGCTCAGTGGCGGCCTGTTCTGCGATTGTCAGGCCGAAAAAGCCCGACCCTACGATGACGAGGTCAGCGGTCACAAACTCTCCTGGTTCGAATGCGGGCAGCGCAATGTTGTGCATTGTCTGCTGGTCTAGCCTACCTGAGACCCTGTGGGTACCGGCGAATCGCGGCTGGCCCAGCGATCAGATGCCACCCCCGTCACGGGTCCGGGAGCCCCGCATGGCGGAGGCAGCGGCGCCGCTCCGAAGCGTTTTCCACATGGCTCATTTTCCCCGCCGCTGCCGGGCCGGAGTCTCCCTACTGTGGAACCGGACCCGTGGAACAGGACCCGTGGAACCGGACGGCCGCTCGGAAAGGATGCCGCGGATGATTTACCACTGCACTCTCGCGCCAAGCAGCCTGATGCAGCGCGCCCCCGCAGCAGGCACGACGCCGGACGGGCAGCTCATTGAGCTCTCCGTCGAGGTCCCCGACCCGTGCCCGGGCGCGGACCTGGAGGCTGCCGTCGCCCGGCGCTACGGGACCGGTGAGCTGTCGGTCCGGGGAGCTCCGATCGCCGTCATGACCGTTGGCGTGCCTCCCCTGGTCCAGGGTGCTGTGCTGGTTGAAGGTGCTGGACTCGTGACGGGATCGGGCGCGGCATTCCGCTCCGGGCCGGGCCAACGGCACACTGCCACGTTGCTGCTCGCCGTGGACAGCGGTCCCGGCACGGGCACGCTTGTCGCCCTGCGGCGGGGAAGGTTCCGGATCGGACGCGCCGGCACCGAGGTCGTGATCCCTGATCCTGCGCTCTCCCGGGAGCACGCGCGCCTGGACGTGGCGGACTCGGACGTCACGATCATGGACCTCGGCAGTGCGAACGGCACCAGCGTCGATGGCCGGAGCGTGCGAAAGGCCCCGGTGACCACGGCGTCCTCGATCCGCTGCGGCGACTCCACTATCTCGCTCCGGCTCTGGCCATCGGGTATGCACCGTGCTGCCCCGGACGCCGTGACGTTGCTGGCAGGCTCCAGCGTTGCCGCGCCGCTGGTTGTCCGCGGCACCGCCGCCCCAGGCCACCGGGCCGCCATGGCGCTGGCCGCGGTGCTGCCGCTCCTGGTCGGCGTCGGCCTGGCATTTCTCACCGGCATGTGGATGTTCCTGGCCTTCACCGCAGTCTCTGGCGCGTCCGTCCTGGTTCCGTTCCTTTCGGGCCGCCGCCAGCGCCGCGAGTTCCAGGCCGCTGTGGCGGAGGCCGCCCTGCAGGACAGGGAACGACGCCGGCACGCCGCACCTTCCGCGGCTGACCTGACCATTGGTTGCGCGGCTGCGGGGCCCCCAACAGCCCGTGCGCCTGGCGGGGAGCCGCCGGACATCTGCCTGCGGCTCGGGCTGGCGGAACAGAGCGCGAATATCCGGCCCGAACCACCCGACGCCGGCTTCCGGCCACCGCCGCTCGGCCAGGTGCCCCTGACCTTGGACCCGGTCCCGGCGGTGGTGACCGTCCACGGCCCCGCGCCCGCGACGGCCGGACTGATGCGCTCGTTCATCCTGCAACTGGCCGCCTATCCCCTCGCGGACCGCACCCGACTGCTGCTGCATGGCCCGGCGGACACGGTGCCGTTGCCGGCGCGCTTCCTGCCCGGCGTCACACTGTCCGCGAATGACGCCACCACTGCGGCCGTGCTGGCCACCGGTTCCGCCGCTCCCGGCAGTCCCGCCGCTTCCGCCGCTCCCGGCGGCCCCGGCGATCCAGGCGGTCCTCCGGGTCCGGGCGAGGGATTCGACCGCGGCGTCCTCATTCTTTGGAACACTCCGGCGCAGTCAGGCGCCGCGCCCGGTCCGGGCGCTGCTGGCGCCGACCCGGCATTCAGGGCAATGGCGGCGGCGCACGGATGGAGGGTGATCGAGTGCTCGCCGGAGCCTGGTCCCGGCGTACACCCCGGCATTGTCCTCGGCCGGCGCGGCGCCCTGATCAGGACTGGGTCCCCGCCCGTGGACTTCGTGCCGGACCTGGTCCCGGCCGAGGTCTTTGACCGCTTTTGCCGTGGGTTCAATGCCGCACGGCGTACGCCGGCGACTCCCCCGCCGGCCATCCCGCAGCAATGCAGCCTGGCCGACGTCCTTCCCCTCGCGGCACAGGACATCTCCCGGCGCTGGTCCCGGAGCGGCGCGGAGGCCGGGCTGGGTACGCCCGTCGGCGCGGCAGTCCGGGGTGCCGTGCGGATCGACCTGAAGGCTGACGGTCCGCACTTCCTGGTCGCGGGGACCACTGGTTCCGGAAAGTCGGAGTTCTTGCGGACTCTTGCCGCCGGCCTCGCGGCCAGCCATCCCCCGGACCGGGTCAACTTGCTCTTCATAGATTTCAAGGGCGGCTCCGGCTTGGGCCCGCTCACCGGCCTCCCGCACTGCGTCGGCATGCTGACCGATCTGGGCGCTGCGCAGGTGGAGCGCACACTGGTTTCCCTGCGGGCCGAGATCCGCCGGAGGGAGGAACTGCTCGCCCGGGCCAGTGCCCCGGATCTCGCGGCCTACGAGGCGTCACCGGCTGCCGGACCGCCAGTCCCCACTCTGGTCATCATCGTTGACGAGTTCAGGGTCCTGGTGGACGAAGCGCCCGGCGCCCTCGCCGAGCTTATGAGGATTGCCGCCATCGGCCGGTCACTGGGGATCCACCTCATCATGGCCACCCAGCGCCCGCAGGGAGCCCTGAACGCCGACATCAGGGCCAATGTCACCACCTGCATCGCGCTCCGGGTCCAGTCCGGCCCCGAATCCTCCGACGTTATGGGCTCCGGGCTCGCGGCCGCGATTCCCATCGCACGCCCCGGGCGGGCGTTCCTGATCCGCGGTGCGCAAGCTCCGGAGGAATTCCAGACGGCCACCCTGACGCCCCGGGCCGACCCGCGGTCAGACGGGACGGTCACGGTTCGCACGGCCACGGACGAGCTGACCCGGCCACCGGCAGCCGCCGGTTTCCAGGCCGACGGCTTCGCCGCACGCGAAGCAGACGACGGCGCGGCCCCGGCACCGGTTCCGGCTCCGGCCCTGACCCCGGCCCTGAGTCCGGCCTTGACCCCGGCGCAGGGGGCGGCGGCGCTGATCGACGCCGCTGCAGCGGTGTGGCAGGGTCTCGGCACTCAAAGGCCCCGCCGGCCGGTGGCAGATCCGCTGCCGGCACTGCTGCCGCACCCAGGTTCCGGGCACGCCGGGCGGGACATGGTCCGGCTGGGGCGGGTGGACCTGCCGGAACTCCAACGCGTCACGGAGCTGGGCTGGAGTCCCGCCGGGCATGGGCATCTGGGCCTTGTCGGCGCTGAAACCGGCGCCGGGGACCGAGTATTGGCCCTCGCAATTGAGCAGCTTCTGGCCGGCACGGTGGAGTCGCACCTGTACATACTTGACGCCGCCGGCACTTTCAGCGGCGCCGCAGCGGAATCCCGGGTCGGCGCCGTAGCCGGCCTGCACGAAGTGCGCCGGGCTGCCAGGGTGCTGCGGCGGGTCGCCGAAGAAACCACGTCACGGCTGGGTGCGCCTGCGGGCCGGCCGCGGCCCGGGCTGGTTCTGGTGGTCAGCGGCTGGGGCGCCTGGGTTTCGGCATTCCGGTCCGGGCCGCTGGCCTGGGCGGAAGACCTCGTTCATGACATCGTGCGGGACGGTTCCCTGGCAGGGATCACTGTCCTCGTCTCGGGCGGGCGTGAGCTGGTGACGGCGAGGTTCTTCGCTGGCCTGCCCAACCGGATTTTCTTCCCTTTAGGCTCTACCGACGAAGGCCGCCTCGCATGGCCGCGGCTTCCGGCGCTGGAACCGGTCCCCGGCCGCGTGGCCGTGTTCGGCACCTTCGTTCCCACGCCTCTGGCGACCGGGCACGCCGCCCAGCTGTTCGAACCAGCGGCCGCGGGCGGGCCGCGTCCCACGAGTGGGGCCGTGTCGACGAGGCCCTTCCGGGTGGACGCGCTGCCCGGGTCGGTGACCGTGGACGAAGTGCTGGCCCGGTGCGGCTCCGGTCCAGGGCAGAGGACTCGTGGGCCCGCTGCCGGGCCCGGCGCCATGCCCGGCCCGGCGGATGTCCCGGTCCCGGCGGTTGCTTTGGCCCTCGGGGTCGGCGGCGACGAACTGCGGCCGCAGGGGATTCAGTTGCCCTCCGGCGGCGTTCTCGCGGTCCTCGGCGGCCCCGGCTCGGGAAAAAGCACGCTGCTGGCTGCGCTGCCGGGGATGAATCCTGCTTGCGCCTGGCTCGCGCCACGGCCGGGAACCGCATCCGGCCAGTACTGGACCGGGCTCCACGCCAGCGCACTCGCGGGCACCTTGGACCGGACAGCGATTGCGCTCGCAGACGACGCCGATCTGCTCTCACCCGAGGCCAACAGGGCCTTGGCGTCCCTGAACAGCCTGGGCTGGAGGGTGATCCTCACCGCGGGATTTGGCCCGGGCTTTGGGCAACGGGTGGATCTCGCTGCCATCGCGCGAGGCCAGGGGCGGGCGGTCCTGATACGTCCGCGGGGGCTCATGGACAGTGAGCCGTTCGGGGTCCGGTTCGAACCGGAGCACAGTCCTCCGCCGGGACGCGCCGTCGTCATTTCCGACGGCCGCGCGACGCCGGTCCAGCTGGCTGCGCTCCGCCCGGCCGTCCGGCCGGAACTCCTCCGCGCCGACGGCGGCCCGGACCACATCTCCCCCGGGCGGCACGCCGCACGGGACGGACCTCTACAGGGCGGGAGGGGCACCGGCTGCCCGTGAGGCGAACGCTATGACCCGCTTGTCGAACAGCAGCACGATCGCCGTCACAGCGGGGACCAGCATGGCCAGTCCGGCCAACGGATAGCCGCCGGTCAGGGTGGGGAAGCCAATGGTCAGCACGAAGATTTGGGCCACCAGGGCACCGGCCCGCGGCCAGCGGAAGCCCCGCAGCAGGAAGCGGGCGACGGCAAAGAGCCACACGGAGAAGGCCAGCAGCAGGCAGAGCGTAAAGACGGCGCCCCAAAAAGAGAGTACCGGCGCCCCGGTCAGAAGCTGGGTCCCGTACCAGACGGCCGCCACGAGCAGCGCCGTGGCTTCCAGTGCCACGACCACGGCGATGACAACAATTCCCCGAGGCCGCACAGGGCCACCGCCAGGGGCGTCGCCCGGATTCGGGAGCGAATTTGCTTCAGGAGGCCCGCCGGCATTTTCGGGGAGACTCTCACCGGGGGTTTCGCGGGGATTCTCACCGGGGTTTTCGCCGGCATTTTCACGGGGATCTTCAGGGTTCACAGGGGGCCTTGACACACTGGCACACTACCGGACATAGTCGACTAGATGTGAGGACGCCGCCACTGAATGTGATGCATCGCTCACGGTCTCGAGGCATCTTGGCCTCTATTACCCCTTGTTTACACAGCGTTAACATGACACGCTTAATCCAGATGACCGAGGGGGCCCCAATGGGCCCTTTTCTTATGGAGCCTCTAGTGAATAATTTCACAAAGGCATTTAACGAGTTCCCAGGAATGGAGTGACTGATCAGCATGGATTGGCGTAACCGCGCAGCCTGCCTTGACAAGGACCCGGAGCTGTTCTTCCCCGTAGGAAACACCGGCCCTGCCCTCCTGCAGATCGAGGAAGCGAAAAGTGTTTGCCGGCGCTGCCCGGTCGTGGACACCTGCCTGCAATGGGCACTGGAGTCCGGCCAGGATGCCGGAGTGTGGGGCGGCATGAGCGAGGACGAGCGCCGCGCCCTCAAGCGCCGCGCAGCACGGGCACGGCGCGCCTCCTGATTCTGCTGCCCAAGCACCGATAGCTACGGTGCCGGCAACGATCGCACGACCCTGCAGCAATGGCCGCGGACCCACAGGTCCGCGGCCATTGCCCGTTTAAGCCGGTGCGCCCGGCATCAGTGCGGCGCCAGGCTGTCAGCGCGGCGTCAGGCTCAGGACAATCTGGACCGCGGTTCCCCCGCCGTCCCTTCCCTGCCAGTGGATGGTGCCACCAAGTTCACTCATGACCAGCGTGCGGACAATCTGCAGGCCCAGGCCCTCGACATACGGCGTATCCGGCAGTCCGACGCCGTCGTCCTCCACCGTCACAGTGAGAAGTTCATCCCCGTCCTCGCTCTCCGACCGGTCGGCGACGAGCCAGACGGTACCGGTGCGCCCCTCCAGCCCGTGCTCGACCGCGTTCGTGACCAGCTCGTTGATGACCAGGGCCAACGGGGTGGCGAAGTCGCTCGGCAGGTCGCCGAAGAGGCCGGAACGCTGTGTCTTGACCTGCTGCGAGGGCGAGGCGACCTCGGCAGAGAGCCGGAACTGGCGGCCGATGAGCTCGTCAAAATCAACGCTCTGGGTCAGGCCCTGCGAGAGCGTCTCATGCACGAGGGCAATGGTCGCCACCCGCCGCATGGCCTGCTCGAGCCCCTGTTTGGCCTCGTCGCTGACCATGCGCCGCGACTGCATCCGCAAGAGGGCGGCGACAGTCTGCAGGTTGTTTTTCACCCGGTGATGGATCTCGCGGATCGTGGCGTCCTTGGTGACCAGCTCCATCTCCCGGCGGCGCAGCTCCGAGACGTCCCGGCACAGGACCAAGGCGCCGAACCGCTGCTGCTCGTCGCGCAGCGGGATCGCGCGCAGCGAAAGACTCACGCCGCGCGACTCGATTTCGCTGCGCCACGGCATCCGGCCCGTGACGACGAGCGGCAGGGTTTCATCGACCATGCGCCGGTCCCGCAGAAGCCCGGCAGTGACCTCGGCGAGGGACCGGCCCTCGAGGGACTCGCCGTCGCCGAGGCGGCGGAACGCCGAGACCCCGTTGGGGCTGGCATACTGCACGATCCCCTCGGCGTCGAGCCTGATCAGACCGTCCCCCACACGGGGCGCGCCGCGGCGCGAGCCTGTGGGCGACGCGAAGTCCGGCCACAGGCCCAGGGTTCCCATGCGCAGCAAATCGTAGGCGCATTGCCGGTACGTTAGCTCGAGCCGCGAGGGCATCCGCGAACTCGACAGGTCCATATGGGAGGTCACGATCGCCAGGGTGCGGCCGTTGCGGACCATCGGGACCGCCTCGACCCGCAGGGCCATGTCGCTGCTCCAGTTGGTCTCGTTGGAGCGTTCGATCGCGCGGCTCTCCCACGCCTTGTCGACCAGCGGCTGCAGGTCCGACCGGATCCCCTCCCCCACGAAGTCGGCGTGGAACACCGTGTGCGTGGTGGAGGGGCGGACGTGGGCCAGTGCCACATAACCGAACTCCGGGTGCGGAAACCACAGGGCCAGGTCGGCGAACGCGAGGTCGGCGACCATCTGCCAGTCGCCGACCAGGAGATGCAGCCATTCGGCATCCCCCGGGCCAAAATCAGCATGTTCCCTGATTGGGTCCGTAAAGATTGCCACAGCACCTCCATTTGCGACGCCAGGGACGGCAGCCCCTTAGCGTCGGACGATTGACCTCAAGAGCCTCAATGCTACCGACAGTGAGGCCATGTCATCGGCCTCGAGCGCATTGACCTCATCAAACATTGACTTCGCCCGGCCCAGCTGCTCCGCGTTCTGGCCCTCCCAGACCGCAAGACGCTCCTCGGCGGGAGTCCCGGCCGGCGTGCACTCGAGCACCGCCGTCGTCATGTCCGAGACGGTGGAGTAGAGGTCATCGCGCAGGGCTGCGCGGGCCAGGGCCTGCCAGCGGTCCTCCCTCGGCAGCTTGGTGATGCGTTCGAGCAGGGAATCTGCATGGAAGCGGTTGAAGACCGTGTAGTACACGTGGGCAATATCGGCCACGGATTCCTTGCTGCCGTGGACGATCTTGGCGATGTCCAGGAGCACGAAGCTCTCGAACAGTTCCGCCCAGCGGTGTGCCAGGTCTTCCGGAAGGTCCCAGCTGCGCGCCTTCTCCAGCCATTCGGCCACGCGGGCGCGGTCGTCACCCCGGAGGTAGTCGAGCAGCCGGGCCCGCATGGGATCCATCAGCGGTTTGAATTCGGCCACGATCTCGGCGATCGGACGGGACGCCGACCCCTGGCCGAGGAGCCACCGGACGGCGCGGTCCAGCAGCCGCCGGATGTCCAGGTGGACGGTGCTCCAGTGTTCGGTCGGGAACGACGCCGGCAGTTCGTTGAGTTCCTTGACCATGATGTCGAGCTCGTAGACCTCGCGGAGGGCCACGAACGCCTTGGCGACGGCGGCCTCCGTGGCCGAGGTTTCCTCGATGGCACGGAACGCGAAGGTGATGCCGCCGAGGTTGATCATGTCGTTGGCAACCACGGTCGCGATGATCTCCCGGCGCAGCGGGTGGGTGTCCAGTTCGGCGTCGAACCTCTCCCGCAGCTGCTCCGGGAAGTAGACCCGCAGCGTCATGCGGAACCACGGGTCATCGGCGAGGTCGCTGTCGCGCAAAGCCGTGGCAAGTTCGATCTTGGCATAGGCGGCCAGGACCGACAGCTCCGGGGACGTCAGCCCCTGGCCCTGTTCCAGGCGCTCGCGCAGGGTGTCCGTGGTGGGCAGGGCCTCGAGGTCCCGCTTGAGGTCCGCCGACTTTTCCAGCCAGTCCATGAGCCGTTCGTAGCTCGGGCTCCATTCGGAGACACGCATACGGTCGTTGAGGAGCAGGATGTTCTGGTCGATGTTGTCCTCAAGCACCAGCCGGCCGACCTCGTCGGTCATCGACGCCAGGAAGTCCGCACGCTCGGCGGACTCAAGCTTGCCTGCCGCCACCATCCGGTCCACGAAGATCTTGATGTTGACCTCGTGGTCCGAGCAGTCGACGCCGGCCGAGTTGTCGATCGCGTCCGTGTTGAGGATGACGCCCTGCAGCGCGGCCTCGATGCGTCCGCGCTGGGTCATCCCCAGGTTTCCGCCTTCCCCAACCACCTTGACCCGCAGTTCGCGGCCGTCAACGCGGATGGAGTCATTGGCCTTGTCGCCGACCTCGGCATTCGTTTCGGTGCTGGCCTTGACGTAGGTGCCGATGCCGCCGTTGTAGAGCAGGTCGGCCGGGGCGAGGAGGATGGCGCGCAGGAGCTCCGGCGGGCTGAGTTCTGTGGTGCCCTCCGGGAGGCCGAGGGCGGTCCGGATCTGCGCGGACACGGGGATCGACTTGGCCTGCCGGGCAAAGACGCCGCCGCCTTCGCTGATGAGCGATTTGTCGTAGTCATCCCAGGAGGACCGGGGCAGTTCGAAGAGCCTCTGGCGTTCCGCGTAGGACGTTGCCTCGTTAGGGGTGGGGTCGAGAAAGATGTGCCGGTGGTCGAAGGCAGCCAGCAGGCGGATGTGCTTGGAGAGCAGCATGCCGTTGCCGAACACGTCGCCGGACATGTCACCGACGCCCACCACGGTGAAGGGCTCGGCCTGGGTGTCGAGGTCCAGTTCGCTGAAGTGGCGCTTGACCGACTCCCACGCGCCGCGGGCGGTGATGCCCATGGCCTTGTGGTCGTAGCCGACGGAGCCGCCGGAGGCGAAGGCGTCGCCGAGCCAGAAGCCGTATTCGCCGGCCAGACCGTTGGCGATGTCGGAGAAAGACGCCGTCCCCTTGTCGGCCGCGACCACAAGGTAGGAATCGTCGTCGTCATGGCGCACGACGTCGGCCGGGGGCCGGACGGTTTCGCCCTCGGGCGTCACGATCAGGTTGTCCGTGATGTCCAGGAGTCCGCGGATGAACGTTTTGTAGCTCTCAACACCTTCGGCCATCCAGGCGCTGCGGTCTGCCGCGGGGTCCGGGAGCTGCTTGGCGTAGAAGCCGCCCTTGGCGCCCGTCGGAACAATGACGGCGTTCTTGACGGTCTGCGCCTTCACCAGGCCCAGGATTTCAGTGCGGAAGTCCTCGCGCCGGTCCGACCAGCGCAGGCCGCCACGGGCCACCTTGCCGAAGCGCAGGTGCACGCCCTCGACCCGGGGCGAGTAGACCCAGATCTCGAACATCGGCCGCGGGAAGGGCAGGCCCTCGATCAGGGACGGATCCAGTTTGAAGCTCATGTGGGGCTTGTTCTGGAAGTAGTTCGTGCGGAGCGTGGCCTGGATCAGGTTCTTGAACGTGCGCAGCAGGCGGTCGGCGTCGAGGGTCGCGACCTGCTCGATCGCTGCATCCAGTCCGGCGAGGACCTCTCCCTCCCTGAGCACGCGGTCGGAGTCGCTGAGCGCCGGGTCGAACCGCGCGGTGAACAGGGCGCTGAGTCCCCGGGTGACGTCCGGGTTCGCCAGCAGGGTGTCAGCCAGGAATCCGAAGGAGTTGGTGTTGCCCATTTGCCGCATGTACTTGGCGTAAGCGCGCAGTACGACAACCTGGCGCCAGTGCATGCCCTCCCGCAGTACCAGCCGGTCGAAGCTGTCGGATTCCACGGCGCCGATCATGGCGGCGCCGAAGAACTCGCCCAGCAGCTGGCCGGTGGCCTGGGGATCCACGCCGGCGGGGTACTTGAGGCCGAGGTCGTAGAGGAAGAAGTCCCGGTGATCCGCGGTCTCGATCTCGAACGGGCGTTCGTCCAGGACCTCGAGGCCGAGGTTGTGGAAGTACGGCAGGATCTGGCTCAGGCTCTTCGGCTCCAGCATGTAGAGCTTGACCCGGGCGTCCTCTTCCAGTGTGGCTCCGGCCCCGTCGGGAAGGTACACGTGGACGCCGGGGTGCTCCTTGACGGCTTCGCCGGCCCGTTCGGCCGCGGCACCGTACTTTTCGAAGCGGTCGATGTCCTGCAGCGCGTCTTCGATCTCGTAGTCCACCCGGTACCCGGCCGGGAACGCCTCGGCCCAGACCGCTGCCAGTTCCTTGGCGCCGTCGCCCCGGGCGCGCAGAACTTCGGAAATGCCTTCGCCCCAGGAACGGGCGGCCCGGACCAGGCGCTTCTCCAGTTCGTCGCTGTTGACGTTGCTGACGTCGGCGTCCTTGGGCAGCCGGATCCGGAAGAAGAGGCGGGCCAGAGCGGACTCTGTCATGCGCGCCTCGTAGTCGATGGAGACGGCGTTGAAGGTCTCCCGCAGTTCCTGCTCAATGCGCAGGCGGACGTTGGTGGTGTAGCGGTCGCGGGGCAGGTAGACGACGGCGGACATGAAGCGGCCGTAGATGTCGGGGCGGAGGAAGAGCCGCGTCCGGCGGCGTTCCTGCAGCCGCTGGATGCCGGTGGCGATGGCGGCGAGGTCCGGGATTTCGATCTGGAAGAGCTCATCGCGCGGATAGGTTTCAAGGATGCCCAGCAGATCCTTGCCCGAGTGCGAGTCCGGCGGGAAGCCGGCATCGCTGAGAACAGCGGCGACTTTCTCCCGGACCACAGGGATATCGCGGACGGAACCGGCGTAGGCGGTCGTGGCGAACAGGCCGATGAAGCGGCGTTCGCCGTTGACGTTGCCGGCGGCGTCGAAGCTCTTAACGCCGATGTAGTCCAGGTACGCCGGGCGGTGCACGGTGGAGCGGGAGTTCGCCTTGGTGATCACGAGTGCGCGCTTCTCGCGGGCCTTCTTCCGGCCGGCCTCGGTGAGGTGCTGGACCTGGCGGGTGTCCGCGCCGGCGCGGAGCAGGCCGAGGCCGCTTTCCTCGCGCAGTTCCAGGACATCCTCGCCGGATTCGTTCACGAGGTCGTATTCGCGGTAGCCGAGGAAGGTGAAGTTCCCGTCATCGAGCCAGCGGAGCAGGTCCTGGGCCTGGCGCAGCTCGGCAATCTGCGCCCGGTTGGCCACCCGGTCCAGATCCGCGGAAATTTCAAGGGCTTTCGTGCGCATCTTCGGCCAGTCTTCGACGGCGGCGCGGACGTCGCCAAGCACGCGGGAGATTCCCTTGACCAGCTCCGCGCGCTTCTCCTCGTCGACGAGGTCGATCTCGACGGCGATCCAGGATTCCATGTGCGAGGCGTTGTCGCCCTCGGCGATCAGGTGGGAGAGGTTCGGCATGGCCGCCGTGTCACCGCTGGAGATGCCCAGGTGGGAGGGGACGCGGGCCACCTTGACGAGGTTGCCGGTCTCCCGGTTGCGGGTCACCACGAAAAGCGGGTGCAGCACGAGGTGGATGGGCGCGTTCTGCCGGACCAGTTCGGCGTTGACGGAGTCCACGAGGAAGGGCATATCGTCGGTGACGATGTACAGGACGCTGCAGTCTGCCTCGTCACGAAGGGCGATGTTTGCGATGCCCGGCTTCCGCGTCGCCGCGATCTGGCGGTGGGTTTCGGTCCTTGCCGTCAGGACTTCCTGGGGATAGGCCCGGAAATCCTCCTCCGCGAGGTGCTCGTAGTAATCCCCGAGGTAGCTTTCGCTGCTACCGATCGAGACGGGCTGATCCTCCACGCTGGACCCAGACGACATCGAAACGCCTCCATAAAAGAAGTTCACAGCCGCCTCTTTGCGGCCCTTACGTTGACCCTAACCCTTTGCCCGGCGTCGTGCTGTGGAAGAAAAGACAAAGGATTTCTTATTTCGCTGGGCAGGTGCACAAACCAAAATGGCGATCGCGTGCCTCAACTCGGATTCAGGGGCGGATTCGAGCAAAAGTGCCCCGGACAGAAGGGCGGCGTCGCTCGCCGCGGGGTCGGAGGGCAGGAACGCCGACAACGGCGCCGAGGGGCCGTACCGCTCCCAGGCGGCCCGCAGCTGGCGCTCGGGCGAGCGCCCAACGGCGGAGGTCCTGACCTTGTTCAGGACCACTTGCGGCGCCGCCTGCGGGACGGCCGCCTGAAGCTCGGCGAGGCCGCGGACGAGCCTCGGCACCCCGATGGAGTCCGCCGCCCCGACGGCAAAGACCGTGTCGGCCAGCTCCAGGCTTCGCAGGGTCGCGGCGTTACGGCGCGGCGCGCCACTGTCAAAGCCAACCTCGTCATCGGCTTCGAGGCAGAAGCCGGTGTCCACCACAGTGACATCCGCAATCTCCCGGGCCCGCTCCAGCACCAGCGTGAGGGCCGCGGCGCGCAGTTCCGTCCAGCGGTCCGCCCGCGTAATCCCGGTGAGCACCCGCAGCGCGCCGGCCTTGGTCGGCACGGTCGTGGCGATCCTGAGCAGGGCATCGGCGTCAAGCAAGCCCTGGTCTGCCAACCGGCAGGCCTGGGCCAGCCCGGCGGCCTCGTCAAGCAGACCCAGGAGGGCGGCCACGCTGGCACCATAGCTGTCGGCGTCGACCAGCAGCACGGAATGGCCTTCCGCGGCCAGCTCCCCGGCGATGTTGGCGGCCACCAGGGTCCGGCCCGGCGCCCCGGCCGGACCCCAGACCGCAATGATCCGGCCCTTCGCGCCTGGGCTTGCGGTGACGGTTTGCGCCCCGGAAGACCGCGGCACCTGCCCTGCGGCGGCGACGGACGCGGCGCCGTCCCCCGCGGCCGGCCCCGGCCCCGCTCCGGTGCCACTGAGCTGCGCCACCGCTGCGGAAATCCGCGCCGCCAGGGCCGCGGCGTCAACGGCCCGGGCTTCCGCTGCCACGCCAATGGTCCGCAGGCGGACAGTTTCCTCCGGATTGTCGGTCAAGGCGATGACGACGACGCCGACGGCGGACAGCCGGTCCACCAGCGAGGCCGTCAGCTCTTCGCTGCCGGCCGCTACGACGGCGGCGCGGGCCAACCCGCTCTGGCAGGCGGCCAGCAGTTCCGCCAGCTCGCTGCACCGCCGGACAACGGACACGGGCCCGTGCAGCCGCTCCAGTCCGCCGACCAGGTCATCGCGGGAGTCCCCCACAGTCACCACGGGAATGCTCATCGCGAGGTACCGCCCGGGTTCCACACGACCGCGATCTTTGCTTTGTTGGCCTGGGCCCCCAGCAACTTGGGCATCTGGGCGTCGGGGACGAGCACCATGACCACCGTGGAACGGGAGGAGCCCAAGGCTGTGCTGCCCGGGGTGATCTGGGCAATTTCGGCGCCGGAGAGGAGCAGGGAGGGCTCGCTGAAGCCGTTGCGGGTATCCGGCAACGCCACCCAGACATCCACGCGCGAGCCCGCCACGGCCTGGTCGGGAAGGGTCTCCTCGACGGTGACGGCCACGGGCTTGCGGTCCAGCCCGTCGAGCTGCCCGACACTCTCACGCGGCAGCAGCTGGTCCTTGCCGATCCGCTGCACGGCCACAAGTCCGGCATCCAGGCCGGACTCCGGGGTCAGGTAGCGCTGTTCCACCTCGCCGAGCCGCACCTTGACCCGGTGCAGCTTGTCGGTTGTCAGCGTCTCACCGACGGCGATCGGCTCCCGCGCTGCGTACGCTTCCGTGGTCTGGTCCGCGGCACCGACCAGCGAGACCACGCCGACCACGGATGCCAGGACCAGCAGGATTCCGACGAGAAGCCGGGGGTCTTTCCAGGACGGCCTTTTCAAACGGGCCCCTTCGGCTGCCGCGCTTCCACTCATGCGTCCGCTCCCCCTGTCGTCGCCGTCCATTCCCGGATGCCGGGCACCCCTATTGTTGCGCCCGGGCCGCCCGGGTGGAAGATCCGGGGCCAAACAGGCACAAACTGTGGATAACGGCACCAGTAGGCCTCAACGGTGGCAAAATGGATTCATGCCCCGATTCCTGACTCTCGCTGACGTTGCCGAGCAGCTCCAGATCAACTCTCCGGCCGCCTACGCGCTCGTTCGCAGCGGCGAGCTGAAGGCAATCCAGGTGGGCGGACGCGGCCAGTGGCGCGTCGAGGAGAAGATGCTCGAGCAGTACATCCAGGAGCGCTATGCCGAGGCCAGCCGCATGATCGAAGAGGCCAAGGCGAAGTCCGCCGGAAGCTGAACCTGACGGGCTGACTAGCCGCCCGCGGCACCTACGGACCTGATGCCCGTGAGGGCGCCGAAGGGGATGGCAATCACCTGCCGGGCGTTCGCCGGAGGCCGTTCCCCGCCGTCCCGTGTCACGGCCAGGTCCAGGAAGTCCCTGCCGACCGTGTCAATGATGCCGTGGAGCCCCGCATCTGCCCTCCCGTGACCGGCAAATATCGTCACCCGTGCACGGTTCCTGGCGAGTCCCCGAAGGGCGCTGCCCAAACCTAGCCGCCGGCGGACGATTGACGGTTCGGAGACCGCCACCCGCGAAAGACCCCCATAGTACGCGGCCGCGGCGTAGGGAATGAGTACCTGGTGTTGGGGCTCATCAAGGACCAGGGCCTCGCTGCCCGCGTGGCTCAGCACTCCCTCGAACGCCCGCCCCGAGGACAAATGCACGCGGATACTGAGCCCGAGGGACCCGCGGAGCCGGTCCGCGAGCTGCACTCCCGCAGAGTCCACGAGTGCACGCTCGGCTATTTCAGCCTCTAATTCCAGCCGCTGGCGCGCGGCCAGCTGTGCCTCCATGTCCTCAAACAAGGCGTCCCACCGCATGGCGCCAGCGTAGGCGGCCCTCCCGGACTGGTCAATCCGAGGCCTCCCCTATCCACAGGCTCGGACTGCGTCTAGACAAGCGGGGCTCAACAGGATCAGACTTCATTAAAAGGCCTTAAAAATTATCAAATGATATCAAACACCATCAAACGATATTAATTTCGACTGGAGGAACAGCCCATGGACCGGACAGCGACGCCTCAACCCGGGGACCGGCCCCTGCCCGTCCCCCTGCCCAGACAAACAGTTCGGGCCGACGCCGCCATGGCCGCCGCCATCCTGCTGCTCGGGATCTTCCTCGCAGCTACGGGAAGTTTCCTGATTCAGCGCTGGCAGTCCGGATCGGCACACCGGCAGTCGCTGTCCTTCGAGGACCAGCTCGGGATCGTGGCAAATACGGCCGGGCTGATTGTCATCACCTGGTGGGTGATGTCGCTCGCTTTCGCCGTCGCGGCGGCACTGCTGGACCGCCTCGGCAGGACCCGCGCGGCGGCCGCCACGGCCCGGTTCAGCCCGGCGTTCATGCGGCGGCTGGTGCTCGCCGCCGTCGGACTGCAGCTGCTGACGGCGCCGCTGGCCAGCGCGGCCACTGCGCCTGGCGGGTCCGGACCGGAAAGACCCGGTCCGGCAGCGGTATCGGCATCCTGGACTCCGTCACCCGGGGAGGCCTTGGCACCTGAGCCACAAGGGCCGGGAGCCGGTTCCGCGCTGGATCCGCGGTGGAAGCCGCTGAGCCCGATCGTGGATGCCGGGCCCCTGGCCGCACGCCATGTGCGCACACAGGACTTCCCCGGCGCCCGCAGGGAGGTCACGGTCCGGTCCGGCGATTCGCTGTGGAGCATCGCCGCGGCGGCGCTGGGGCCGTTGGCTTCCGACGCCGACATCGCCAGAGAGTGGCCCCGGCTCTATGCGGGCAACCGCGACGCTATCGGAGCCGACCCGCACTTCCTGCGGCCCGGACAGGTCCTGGTCCTCCCGCCGCCGCGCTAGGGGCCGCCGCACCACACGCCGGGCCGCAACTCCGGCCCCACCCCGGCCCACCGAAGGCCACAGGACAAGCCGGTCGGAAGATTCGCCCGGTTCCAGCCACCCGCATCAGCCACCAGCCACCCGCATCAGCCGCCAGCCACCCGCACCAGCCATCAGCAAAGGAACCGTCATGAACGCAGTCACCGGGATCCGCTCAGCCGCGGCGACGCCCGTCCCGCACGCCCCCGCCCTCCGGGTTGTGTCCGGCACGGCAACACCACCGGCCAACCACGCCACTGCGGCCCCGCCGCCGTTGCGCGTAGTTGACGAGGCCCGCGAGATTTGTGCGATTTCCCGGAGCACCGTGCAGGCGGCGATCGAAGTGCTGGCCGGGACGCGGCCCGCACAGCAGCTCTCCCGGCGCCTGGACCCGCGCTGCCTGGCGGCCCTGCAGCACCGAGCCGCATTGACCCGCCGGGTTGCCTCCGGCAGCTCGCCAACGGCAGGCAGGCTGCACCGCAACCCGTCCGTCAGGTCCGTCCGGGCCTGCCGCGTGTCGGATGACGTCTACGAGGCCAGCGCGGTGGTGGTCGAGGAATCACGGGTTCGCGCGGTCGCGCTGCGGCTGGAGCGCAGCACGGCGGCCTGGCGCGTCACCGTGCTGGAGATCGGCTGAACGGCACGGCCGGAGGCAGAGAGTCCGCACAAAACAGGCAGAGAGTCCGCACAAAACAAGCAGGGAGTCCGCAGAAAACGAGCAGAAAGCCGGCAATAGAGAAAAGAGAGGCAGAGAACCGGCAGAAGCCAGTAGCCGGCCGAAGGCAGGAACCTGCGGAACCAGGCCCGGTCTGCAAGGGAATGCCCGGCATGTAAGGGAAAGGAGGCGCAAACACGGGAGGACCGGAGCAAATGCTCCGGTCCTCCCGTGTTGGCTTCGTGCCTAGCGCCGCTTCTTCTTCGCAGCGCGGCGGCCGATGTCCTGCGCCGCGGCCTTGGCCGGGTTTCCCGAACGTCCGGAGACCTTCGCCTCGATCCGGGTCTGGGCGGCACCGTCCTCGCCAGGGGCGGTGTACTGCAGCTGCGCGGGTTTCTCCGGGGCTTCGAGCCCGGCAGCATGGATCTGCGGTTCGTGGTGTTCGGTGTGCTGGCCCTCGGCGTCCGCCACCACAACGTCCTCGGCCGGCGTCACTTCGACGTCGAGGTTGAACAGGAAGCCGACGCTCTCCTCGCGGATGGCCTCCATCATGGCCTGGAACATGATGAAGCCCTCACGCTGGTACTCCACCAGGGGGTCACGCTGGGCCATGGCGCGCAGCCCGATGCCCTCCTTGAGGTAGTCCATCTCGTAGAGGTGTTCCTGCCACTTGCGCCCGATGACGGAAAGGACCACCCGGCGCTCGAGTTCGCGCATGCTCTCGGAGCCAATCGCCTGCTCCCTGGCCTGGTAGACCAGACGGGCATCGGAAAGGATCTCTTCCCGGAGGAACTCGGTCGTGATCCGGGACTTGCCGCCGGCCTCGTCAATGACGTCGCGCGGGGTGAAGCTCACGGGGTACAGGGTCTTGAGGTTGGACCAGAGGAGGTTGAAGTCCCAGTCATCGCCGGTGCCCTCGGCTGTGGCTTCGTCGATGAAGGCGTTGATGGTGTCTTCCAGGAAGTACTGGACCTTCTCGTGAAGGTCATCGCCTTCGAGGATGCGGCGCCGGTCACCGTAGATCGCCTCGCGCTGGCGGTTCAGGACGTCGTCGTACTTCAGCACGTTCTTGCGCTGTTCGGCGTTGCGGCCTTCCACTTGGCCCTGGGCCGAGGCGATGGCGC
Organism: Arthrobacter sp. I3; assembly: GCF_000520575.1. Classification (NCBI taxonomy): domain Bacteria; kingdom Bacillati; phylum Actinomycetota; class Actinomycetes; order Micrococcales; family Micrococcaceae; genus Arthrobacter; species Arthrobacter sp. I3. The sequence goes on along the minus strand of NZ_KI914912.1, from coordinate 23,622 downwards.
GCGAGACGAGCTTGGATTCGAGTGCGACGTCGTCGGGCACCGAGCTGTTCATGAGCCGCTCGGCCGCGCCGGAGTTGAACAGGCGCATCAGGTCATCGGTCAGCGAGAGGTAGAACCGGGACTCGCCGGGGTCGCCCTGGCGTCCGGAACGGCCGCGGAGCTGGTTGTCGATGCGGCGGGACTCGTGCCGTTCGGTGCCGAGGACGTAGAGTCCGCCCAGGTTCAGGACTTCCTCGTGTTCGTCCTTGACGGACTGCTTGGCGGATTCGAACACCTCGGGCCACGCGGCCTCGTATTCCTCGGAGTTCTCCTCCGGGTCCAGGCCGCGCTTGGCCATTTCGGCGACGGCGGTGAATTCCGCGTTGCCGCCGAGCATGATGTCGGTACCGCGGCCCGCCATGTTGGTCGCGACCGTGACGGCGGCCTTGCGGCCGGCCTGGGCCACGATGGACGCTTCACGGGCATGGTTCTTGGCGTTCAAGACCTCGTGCCGGACGCCTTCCTTAGCGAGCAGCCGGGAGAGGTATTCGCTCTTCTCGACGCTGGTGGTGCCGACGAGGACAGGCTGGCCGTTTTCGTGGCGTTCGGCGATGTCCTTGACTACTGCGTCGAATTTGACGGTCTCGTTCTTGTAGACGAGGTCGGCCTGGTCGATCCGTGTCATGTCGCGGTTGGTCGGGATGGCGACGACGCCGAGCTTGTAGGTGCTCATGAACTCGGCGGCCTCGGTCTCGGCCGTGCCGGTCATGCCCGCGAGCTTGTCGTACATGCGGAAGTAGTTCTGCAGCGTCACGGTGGCGAGCGTCTGGTTCTCGGCCTTGATCTCGACGCCTTCCTTGGCTTCGATGGCCTGGTGCATGCCTTCGTTGTAGCGGCGGCCGGCGAGAATACGGCCGGTGTGCTCATCGACGATCAGCACCTCGCCGTCGAGGATGACGTAGTCCTTGTCGCGCTTGAACAGCTCCTTGGCCTTGATGGCGTTGTTCAGGAAGCCGATCAGTGGCGTGTTGGCGGACTCGTAGAGGTTGTGGATGCCGAGGTAGTCCTCGACCTTTTCAATGCCGGCCTCGAGGACACCGACGGTGCGCTTCTTCTCATCGACCTCGTAGTCGGTCTCGGCCTGCAGGCGTGTGACCACCTTGGCGAATTCGCTGTACCAGCGGTTGGTGTCCCCCTGGGCCGGACCGGAGATGATGAGCGGGGTGCGGGCCTCGTCGATGAGGATCGAGTCCACTTCGTCGACGATGGCGAAATGGTGGCCGCGCTGGACGAGTTCCGAGCTGTCCCACGCCATGTTGTCGCGCAGGTAGTCGAAGCCGAATTCGTTGTTCGTTCCGTACGTGATGTCCGCGGCGTACTGTTCGCGGCGCAGCGCAGGGTCCTGGTTGGAGAGGATGCAGCCGCTGGTGAGGCCGAGGAAGCGGTAGACGCGGCCCATGAGGTCTGACTGGTATTCGGCGAGGTAGTCGTTCACGGTGACGACGTGGACGCCCTTGCCGGTGAGGGCGTTGAGGTAGGCCGGAGCGGTGGCCACCAGGGTCTTACCTTCACCGGTCTTCATTTCCGCGATGTTGCCCAGGTGCAGGGCGGCGCCGCCCATGAGCTGGACATCGAAGTGGCGCATGCCGAGGGTACGGGACGAGGCCTCGCGCACGGCCGCGAACGCTTCGGGCAGCAGATCGTCGAGCTTCTCGCCGGCCTGGTGGCGTTCGCGCAGCCGGTCAGTTTCTTCACGGAGCTCGGCGTCCGTGAAGGTCTGGAAGGAGCTTTCCAGGGCATTGATGGAATCGGCATAGTTCCGCAGTTGCCGCAGGGTTTTTTTGTCACCCGTGCGGAGAAGTTTTTCGATAAGTGATGCCACGTGAAGTTGCTCCCAGTCTCAAGCTGCCGAATTCTGGCGTGTTTAGTCTACGGGAGAGACGCAAGGCCGGTGGCGCCTGTTCCCTCACAGCGGATAGTGCGGTTTACCGGGCAGCCACGGCTTCGGCGAGCGCCGGCGCAAGGTTCCCCATTGGCGAGACAACTACGTCGTCCAGTCCCAGCCACTCTGCCATGAGCTGCAGTTCCGCGGCGAGTTCGACGGCGGTGTCCTCCGGCGCGCCGGGTTCGGCATGGGCGGCCCTGGCCAGGAGCCGCCCACCGGCCCGGTCCGCTTTGAGGTCGACCCGTGCGACGATCTCGTCGCGGAGCAGGAACGGCAGGACGTAGTAGCCGTACTTCCGCTTCGGCTCGGGTGTGTAGATCTCGATCCGGTAGTGGAACCCGAAGAGCTCCTCGAGCCTCCGGCGTTCGAACACGAGGGAGTCGAAGGGGCTCAGGAGCGCCCGTCCGGTGGCCGAGCGCGGCAGTTTCGCCTCCACGTGGCGGTACAGGGGCCGGTCCCAGCCGGATACCGTGACCGGCTGCAGCCGGCCGCTGTCCACGAGGTTCCGGACGGCGACGGCGGCGTCCTTCTGCGGTGTCCGGAAATAGTCGGCGAAGCATCGCACCGTCCCGATACCGTGGGCCTGGGCCGCGGCGTCGATCAGCCGGTCCATGGCCGCGGCCGCATCCGGTTCGGGGGCCGCCGCATCCTTGCCCGGTCCGGGGAGCACCCGGGCGGTGAGGGTGTAGCGCCGTTCGAAGGAGTCGGTCCGCGAGGATGCGGAGACAAGGCCCTCTTCGAAGAGATGTTCCAGCACCCTTTTGACGGCGTTCCAGTTCCAGCCCCAGTTGTCCCGCTGCTGGTCTTCCACATGGCCGAGCCGGGCTGTCAGTTCGGCGGCGGTCAGCGGCTTCCCGACGGCCAGGGTGTCCAGGACCTTGGCCGCCACCCCGTTGCGCAGTTCGGGGTCCATCGCGTGCGCGCCCACCCATTTGCGGCTCTGCCACTGCACGAGATCGTGGAAGTGGTCCGGGCGGATGAAGCAGGCTTCGTGGGCCCAGTACTCCATCATCCGGCGCGGGTGGGTCCCCGCCATGCGCGCCAGGATGGTGCGGTCGTAGTTGCCGAGCCGGGAGAAGAAGGGCAGGAAGTGGCTGCGGGACACCACATTGACGGAGTCGATCTGAACCAGGTGCAGCCGGGCAAAGGTGCGGCCCACCGCCCGTGCACTCACGGGTCCGGTGGGCCGTTCCTTCTCCAGTCCCTGGGCTGCCAACGCGATCCGCCGTGCCTGTGCCAGGCTCAGCGATGCTTGCACGTTAGTCCCTTCGTCGGAAAAGTCTGCACCAGCTTATGCGCTGGCGGGCTCATCCTCTGAACGGTAGGCCAGGATTTTGTCTTCCAGACTCGAATGTCCGGGCTCGCACGTCTGGTCCAGGGAGATGACCCCGTAGGTCCAGCCGTCACGGCGGTAGACGACCGACGGCGCCTTGGTCTCCTTGTCCACGAAAAGATAGAAGTCGTGACCCACAAGTTCCATGTTGTCGACGGCGTCATCGAGGGTGAGCTGGGACGCGGCGAACACCTTCCGGCGGATCAGTACAGGCGAGTCGCCGGCCGGAATATCGTTCTCGACCTCATACGGCGACTTCTCTGCCGCCGTCGCCTGGGTCTCCTGCTGCTGCGCCGCCTCCACATAGAGGGGTTCGCTGGGGCTGGCCGGCTCCAGGGCTGCCGTCGCCTCGGTGACGGACTTCGGGGTATGCCGGCCGTGGTGGACCTTTCTGCGGTCCCTGGCCCTGCGCAGGCGTTCAAGAAGCTTGTTGTAAGCGAGATCGAACGCGGCGAACTTGTCGGCGGCACTCGCTTCAGCGCGGATTACTGGGCCGCGTCCCAGGACTGTCAACTCAACCGTGAGCGATTCGGCGGTCTGGCGGGCTTTGGTCTCTTTGGTGACCTTCGCGTCTACCCTCTGGACCTTGTCTCCCAACGACGCGATCTTTGAGATCTTGTCGTCGGCATATTCGCGGAACCGGTCTGAGACCGTCAAGTTGCGTCCGCTGATCATGAACTCCATGGTGCCCTCCAAATGACTTCGGTGACACGACGGCGGTACTTCCCGGGGGCCGATCTGACTGACAGTCGAGCCCCTTTCCGAGCCGCTATCGACAGGTACATCTGTTCTTGGTACCCATCTTCGACGTTAGTTCATAGACACCTGTTATTCATCCTTTTACGGTTTATTTTTTTAGCTCCCACCGATCATCCGCGCCGCCGCGGGGATGGCGGCGCGGACATCGGTGGCGGCCGGCGGGCGTGTCGCGGCCAGCACAACGGCGCCGCTGACAATGGCCCCCGCGGCCCGGAGCGCACGGGCCGCCTCCGCCAGGGTGGCGCCGGTGGTCAGCACGTCATCGACGATGATGCAGGCACGTCCTTCGACCCGCGCAGGCCACGGACCGGACCTGGCCCGCATGGATCCGCGCACGCGCCGGGCGCGCTCACCCCGGCCCAGCCCCTTCTGTCCGCCGGACAGGGAGCCGGCCCCTGTGGGGCCGTCCCGCAACCGGCCCCACACGGGCAAAGCCGGGGGTTTCGTGTTCCGCGCGGGCGGCACGGATTTCCTCAGCGCGTCCGCGACGGTGAACCCTGGGATTTCATCGCCGCGGACGAGCCGACGGAGCAGGATATGGACGGGGCTGAAGCCCCGCCTGCGGTAAGCGGCGGCGCTCGTGGGTACGGGGACGAGGACGAGTCCCTGCCCGGGCCCGGACGAGGCGTGGAGGGCGCGCGCCAGGCCCCGGGCCAGTTCGGCGCCCAGCCGGGCCTGCCCATGGCTTTTGAAGGACAGCAGGCACTGCGCCAGCTCGGCCCGGTATGCCCCGGCCGCCACCACGGGCAGCAGCACGGAGCCGACCATGTCAATCAGGGCCGGAGCCTGGGCCTCTGCCCGGAACGGCCTGAGCGTCAACAGGCGCAGCTTACGGGAGCACGCGCCGCAGAGTGCCGAGTCCTCCGCCCCGCAGCAGACGCAGTCCACTGGAATGGCCAGGGCGAGCACCTCAGCCGCCGCTTCGGCTGTCCGGTCGCCCAGCCTCGCCAGCGGCCGCGCGTAGCTCCCGCGGTGTCGCGCCGCCCTGGCCGTGGCCGGGGCAAGGTCAGGGTCTGCTGCCGGGACCCGGGTGGTGTGGCTGCCCATCCTCCGATCCTGGACCGGGTGCGCCCCAGGTAGTAGCCCGGCGGGCCGCTATGTGGACAACTCCCTGGCCGGAACCTTTCGCGGAACCTTCACCGGATCCGGGTGACGGCGGCACCGCTGTCGTCGTCCGAGGGAGCGCCGGTCAGCCGGGGAACGAGGGGTCGATGGGGCCCTTGAGCTGCGGTGACCAGCCGTTGCCCAGCCGCTGGAAGATCCCTTCGGCCGATTGGCCGTAGATCTCGGCCGGTCCGTTGCCTGCGCTGAGGGCCGTCAGCCCGGGCCACGGCGCCAGCTGCTGCGGCTGCGCCGAGGTCAGCGACAACAGCTCGGGGGTGACGGCATCGCTGGCGGAGGCCTTCATGACCGCGACGGTGGTGTCATCCACCCAGACCCCTTGGTCCGGATCGCTGGGAGTCAGGAGGGTCAGGGGCACGGTGAGGTCCCTCGGGGTGCCGTCCGCGTTCCGGATGATCCCGGTGATCTGGACCTTGCTCTTGCCGTTCTGCTGCGAAATGACGAGGGCCCGCGTGCCGTCCCGGGAACTCCGGAACTCCTTCACCGTCCGGCCCGAGAGCCATCCCGGCGACAGGGTCACGGTGGGTACGCTGGCGGTCTCCGCCACACCGACCGGCCGGTAGGCCACCACCTCGGTGGCGCCGCCGGCACCCGGCCCGGCGGTCCAGACCCAGTCATAGCGGCCGAACGAAGGCCGGGACAGCGCGGCCCGCGTGGTCAGCGCCCTGGCGGGCTGGCCCGGAACGATCGAGTACAGCGTGGTGCGGGCGGCGTTGAGGAACGCTGCCGCCTGCGACTCGGTGGACTCCGCAGGCGACCGGGGTGAGAGGGCTGCGACGGACCGGACGTCCGGGAGCGGTGAAATCCTGTTGTTTTCGTACCGGACCAGGTCATTGTTGCTGACGGCGATCTGGTAAGCGGGGACGCTTTCGTCCTGGACCGGAGGCAGGACCGTGCCGTTGTCCTCGACGCGCACCAGGTCCTGGTTGGCCCGGAGCTCCACGTTGATCACATCCGGCTGGCTGCGGAACGTCAGGGCAAGCTGTGTCTGCATCCGCAGCCGGTCCTCGTTGGAGGCCTCGACCAGGTCCTTGGCGGTGAGATCCACCTGCGCGGCGCCGGATACCACGGGCACTGATTCGCGGGCCAGCTTGATGCCTGAAGGGAACGCGCTGACGACGGCGCCCTTGAGGTAGGGGGCGGGTCCGCCCAGGAGCGCGCTCGTCATGGCTTTGACGGTCTTCTTGCGGATGAACCACCGGACGTCGGGCACCGCGTAGGTGAACGTGGGGTCGTAGAAGTAGATCGGGAACGCGCCGTAAATGACCTTGAACGTTTCTTCCGGAATGGCCGTGCCGTCCGGAAGATCGGAGATTCGCCACTCGCCGTCCACCTGGGTCACGGTGACGGGTATGTTTTCGGTGGTGCCCTCGGGAAGCTGCGTGGCCACGCCGTCGGCGTCCACCGAATAGGCGAGGTCGAGCTGGTAGTTGAAGACATTTTCGACGCCGGTGGCCACCACAGTGGCCTTGCGGAACACGAGCGCCCGCTGGTCCGGCTTCCACGTCACCGACGAACCCTGGGTAAGGTACTGCCGGGCCACGGCGTAGTCGTCCTCGTAGCCGCTGCCGGCGAGGTAGAAGTCTTCGATCACCGCTTCGGGTCCGGCGCCGGGACGCGGCGCGGCCGGAAAGAAGACCGGGGCGTTAGGGTTTCCCGCACTCTCGTCCGTGCTCTTGCCCACCGGCCCCGAGCGCGGAATCTGGGCGCACGAGGTCAACAGAAGCAGGATGAGCGCCAGCAGCGCAGCCCCCACGCGGGTAAACCGGCCCGAAACCCCACTCATGCCCTGCCCTCCGTCCCGGTCCCCCGGGGGCCGGCCGAGCCGCCGTCCGGGATAGCCCCGCCGGCGGCACCGCTGCCGCCGTCGTCAGAAAAGTCGTCATCGAATCCGTCTGCGGAACCCTCAACACCGGTCCCGCGGCCCGCGGTCCGGAGCGGGTCCAGCAACACCACGGTGCGCTGGCGGCCTGCCTCGGGGAGCCCGACGTTGACCGGTTCGAGCTGGAGCGGGGACCTGGTGATCGGCTCGTCGCGGCGCAGGGGAAGGGTCAGGCGGAAGTTCGACCCTTGTCCCTTGCTCCCCCAGGCCTGCAGCCAGCCGTCGTGGAGCTTGGTGTCCTCGGCGGCAATGGACAGTCCCAGCCCGCTGCCGCCCGTGGTGCGGGCCCGGGCCGGATCGGCGCGCCAGAAGCGGTCGAAGACGCGCGCCGCCTCAGCCGGGGTCATACCGATTCCGTGATCCCGGACGGCCACGGCCACGGCGGTGCCGCCGGCGGCCACGGAAACGTTGACCGGCCGGCCCTCGCCGTGTTCGAGGGCGTTCAGGATCAGGTTGCGCAGGATCCGGTCGATCCTGCGGTCGTCCATGTCGACAATGACGCTGCCGGCCGGGGCGTTGAGGGTGACGGCGGACCCGTATTCGGCCGCGACGGGCGCCACCCCCTCGATGACATGCGCGACAAGCTGGACGATGTCGGTGGGCTCGGCGTCCAGGGTGGCGGCACCGGCGTCAAAGCGGGAGATTTCCAGCAGGTCCGCCAGGAGCGACTGGAAGCGTTCCACCTGGTTGTAGAGCAGCTCCGCGGAGCGCTTGTTGATGGGGTCGAAGTCCTCGCGGGCGTCATAAAGGACTTCGGCGGCCATGCGCACCGTGGTGAGCGGGGTGCGGAGCTCGTGGGAGACATCGGAGACGAACCGCTGCTGCATCTGGGACAGCGTGGCCAGCTGGGTGATTTGTTCCTGGAGGCTTGCGGCCATGTGGTTGAACGAGGCGCCCAGGCGGGCAACCTCGTCCTCGCCTTTGACCACCATGCGCTCCTGCAGCTGGCCGGCGGCGAGCTTCTCGGAGACGACGGCGGCATGGCTGACCGGGCTGACCACGTTGCGGGTCACATACCAGGCGACGCCGCCGATCATGAGCACCAGCAGCGCGCCGCCGGCCAGCAGGACATTCTGGATCTCGTCGAGGGTCTTCTGCGCCGTGTTGAGGTCGTAGATGAGGTAGAGCTCATAGACGGTGCCGTTGAAGGTCACCTTGTTGCCGACGGCGATGCCGGGCCGGTCTTCGGTCCCTACCGGGAACTGGGTGGACGCCCAGTACTGGTCCTTGCCCGACTCCTGCACAGCCTTGCGCAGGTCCGGGGGGATGACGCCGATGGTGAGTTGGTCCGAGGCCCGGGATTCAACCCAACGGTTGCGCGGCTTGGTCTGCTCCGGCATGGCCTCGAAGACGTAGCGCCGCTGGATCACGGATCCGCGGCCTTCGACCGCGTTCAGGGTGTCATAGACCAGGGTGATGACGCTGGACTGGTCGGTGACCTGGGCACCGTCGAACGTGTCCTGGACCTGCTTGACGTTGTACCGCGTCTCCGATTCGGCCTGGGCGAGCCGCTCCTGGAACAGGTTGTTGGCGATCTGGTTGGACAGGTAGGCGCCCACCACCGCGAACGAGCCCATGGCCAGCATCAGCGTGGTCAGGACCGTCCGGAACTGCAGCGAACGCCGCCACTTCCGCTGTACAGCCCGGAGCAGGTACAGGATGCCGGGCCACAGGCGCTGCATCCCCGTGCGGACCAGCCGCGCGACCCGGACGCCAACGATCCTCGCGCGTTTGGCCCACAAGCGGGTCCGGAAGGCCAGACGCCGCCACGGGCCCGGCCCGCCGCGGGGCGTTTCGGGCGCGCGGGGCACGGACGTCTCTGGCGATGACGCCGCAGCTGACTCGGCCGGCGCCGCGGATGACTCGGCCGGCGCCGCGGATGACTCGGCCG
>NZ_KI914912.1:7307-14611 GCF_000520575.1 Arthrobacter sp. I3 | reverse complement strand
TCGGCCGGCGCCGCCGTATCCGTTGCTATGGACTGCCGGACACTGCGGTCCGCAGGCTCAGGAACCTGCTTTATAGCCGACACCACGGACCGTCAATACAACTTCGGGGGCTTCCGGGTCGCGTTCGATCTTGGACCTCAACCGCTGGACATGGACATTGACCAGCCGGGTGTCGGCGGCGTGCCGGTAGCCCCAGACCTGCTCCAGGAGCAGTTCACGCGTGAACACCTGCCACGGCTTGCGGGCCAGGGCGACGAGGAGGTCGAATTCCAGCGGCGTCAAGGAGATCCGGTCGTTGCCTCGGCTGACCAGGTGGCCGGCCACGTCGATCGTGACATCGGCGATCCGCAGGGTTTCCGGTGCCTTTTGGTCACCCGGGCGGAGCCTGGCCCGGACCCGGGCGACGAGCTCGGCGGGTTTGAACGGCTTGGGCACATAGTCATCGGCACCGGACTCGAGGCCGCGGACCACATCCGAAGTATCCGCCTTGGCCGTGAGCATCACGATCGGGACGTCGGACTCGGCACGGACCTGGCGGCAGACCTCAATGCCGTCCATCCCCGGAAGCATGAGGTCGAGCAGGACGAGGTCCGGCTTGGAGGAGCGGAACACGTCCAGCGCCTGTGCGCCGTCCGCGCAGAAGACGGGTTCGAAGCCGTCATTGCGCAGCACAATACCGATCATCTCGGCCAGAGCCTCGTCATCATCCACTACCAGAATGCGTGCCTTCATAGTTATATATTCCCCCATTGAATTGGCTTTGTCGTATCGGGCGGCCCACCGGCATGGTGCAACCGGGCCTGCCGCCGCCGCCGGAACCGGCCTGGAACCGCGCCGGAACCGCGCCGATGCATGGGACGCTGTGACAATTGCCGCGTTGTCCTGCATGCTGTGGACAGGCCCAGTGAACCGGCCCGGACCGCAGGAGGAACCCGTGAACACCCCGATCTACCAGCGAGCCCTGGGCAGCGACTTTGCCCGACTGCAGCCGGAGCTTCAAGAATACTTTGCTTTGGCACCGGGATCCGGCCACTACGGCGTCGGCGAGGGGGTGTTCGACGTCGTCGGCTGCCGGCAGGCCTGGCTGCGTCCCCTGCTGCGGCTCACCACCGGCGAGCAGGCCTTCTTCCCCGAGTACGGCGAAGGCGTCCGCTTCCGGATCGAGAACCACGCCCACCTGGACCCGTTCGGCAGGTCCAGCATGACGGCCCGCCGGGAAATCTTCTTCCAGGGCACCACCCGGCTGTTCCAGGACACGACCAGCTTTGATGACGGCGGGCCTGATAACGGCGGGCGTGGGCCCGGGCTCGTGGATTACGTGGGCCGGTACCGGCGGCTCGTCACCGACCTCAATCTCAGCGTCACGCCGGAGGGCCGGCTGCGCGGCGTGTCCGAGGCGTCGCGGCTGTTCCTGGGACCGCTCCGGGTTCCGCTGCCGGCGGCCCTCGACGCCAAGGCCTACGCCGAGCAGTGGTGGGAGCCGCAGCACGGCGGCAGGCACCGGATACAGGTCAAGGTGATCCAGCCCCAGCTCGGTCTGGTGCTGGTCTACGCCGGCCATTTCGACTACCGGCTCGAGCCCTACCCCGGCGGTATTGCGGCGCCGGGCTACCTGCCAGGGCACGCCCGACCGGACGCCTGGGAAAGCAGGGTCTGACCGGGGCACCGCGGGGGCACCGCGGGGGCACCGCGGGCACGGTTGCGCCTCGGCCGCCGACGGCCGAAGGTGCCGCGCTAGCCGAGGGCGAGCTGGTTGAGCCCGTCCGCCACCTGGGTCAGCCGGGTCAGGACCGCCGCCGCAGTGGCGGGTGAGTGCCGCGCCAGGCCCTCCGACGGCGTGACCCGGAGCGCCCCCAGCGTGGACGCGGGCAGACCCAGCTGCCGCCATGGGCGCCAGACGTTTTCCACGACGTCGCGGACCCTTGGCAGCGACGCGGCAGGATCAGCCACGTCCAGCGCGCCGGCCCAGAGCCGCTTGCCGGCCTCCACCGCGCCGGCGAGTTGTTCCCACTGGCGCGAGGTCAGGGCCCGAAGCGGCACGGCGATTCCATCCGCGCCTGCCGCCAGGATCCGCTCGAACGGCGCCTCGACCTCGGAGACGGCCACAACGGTCTCGACGGCGCCCGCGGCCCGGAGCGCGTCGATCACCAATTGCCAGGACTCGGTCACTTCCCGGCCCGGCACCGAACGCAGGGTCCGGTAACCGCTGGCGGTGGGAATGGTGCCGGCCAGCACCGACGCAATTTCAGGTTCATCGATCTGGACGACGATCCGGGCACCGGGGGCAGCCGCCGCCACCCGCTTGAGGTAGCCTTCCACGCCCGCTGCGAGCGAATCCGCGATGTCCCGGCGGGCACCGTAGTCGATCAGGGCCCGCTCGCCGTTGTGCAGGTGCAGCCCGGCGGCAAGGCTGAGCGGCCCGCGCAGCTGGATCTTGATATCGTCCGACGGTACTTCCTCGACGCCGATCACGTCCGCCAGGATGTTGATGTCGGTGGACAGGGCCGACTTGGCCCGCTGCAGGTCCTTGCCGGGCCGGTCCACGAACCGCCATCCATGCGGCTGGACGTCGACGGCGAGTTCGACCAGCAAAGACGCGGTCCGGCCCAGGGAATCGGAGCCGACGCCGCGATCGGGAAGCTCGGCAAGGAACGGCAGGTGCGGGCTGCCCAGTTCACCGCGGATGATCCGGGCGGCCTCGACCGGGTCCTCGCCCGGCCAGGGGCCAAGGGCGGTCGCGGTAACCTGGCCCGGTGCGGGCGCGTCTGGTGCTGCCATGGCTAGGCGTCTGCAGCGCGGGCGGCGTCCGCGGAGCCGGAGGCCTGGGCGGCCTGGTGGTCCTCGGCGATGGCCTCGTGGTGGCGGATGACTTCGCCGATGATGAAGTTCAGGAATTTCTCCGCGAAGGCCGGGTCCAGGTGGGCTTCGGCGGCGAGGTGCCGCAGCCGGGCGATCTGCGCCGTTTCACGGCCCGGGTCCCCGGCGGGAAGTTGGTGCGCGGCCTTGAGGAAGCCGACCTTCTGGGTGGCTTTGAAGCGTTCGGCGAGGAGGAAGACCAAGGTGGCATCGATGTTGTCGATGCTGGAGCGGATTGACAGCAACTCCGCCATGACCGCGGGATCCACGGAACCGGCCAGGGAGCTTGCCGCCGGGTCGTAGGAATCGATTTCGGGAAGAGTGGGGTTCTGCTCGGTCATTGACCCAGTCTAGGGGTTCGGCGGCCAATGCCTCCCGCTGTTAAGCACCGTTGCAGGCACCCGCGGAGACACCAATGGGCATGCACACCGTTCGTAGTGAACGGTGGGCATGCCCATTGGCTGTGGCCCTGCCGGAGCCCGGCCTGCCGGAGCCCGGGCGGCCGGAGCCCGGGCCGCGCCGGATCGGGCAGGTGCCCGTTCCGGCGGTTAGCTGTGGAGCACGGCCTTGAACGCCTCGCGGCGCCTGGCCTGTTCGTCGGGGTCGGGAACAGGCAGGGAGGCGATGAGTTTCTTCGTGTAGTCGTGCTGCGGGTTCCCCATCACCTGGTTGCCGAGGCCCTGCTCCACCATCTTGCCCTTGTAGAGCACGCCGACCCAGTGGGCGAGCATGTCCACCACGGCGAGGTCGTGGCTGATGAACAGGCACGCGAAGCCGAACTCCTGCTGGATCTCCTTGAACAGCTCCAGCACAACGGCCTGCACGGACACGTCCAGGGCCGACGTCGGCTCATCGGCGATGAGCAGCTTCGGGTTCAGGATGAGCGCCCGCGCCAGCGAGGCGCGCTGGCGCTGCCCCCCGGAGAGTTCGTGCGGGAACCGGTCAGCGTACGACGCCGGCAGCTGCACGGACTCGAGCAGTTCGCCGACCTTCTTGCGTGCCTCGGCCGCGGTCGGGTTGGAGTGGATGATCAGCGGTTCCGCCACGCAGTCGCCGATGGTCAGCTGCGGGTTGAACGAGGCCGCCGGGTCCTGGAACACGAAGCCGATCTCCTTGCGGAGCGGCTTGAAGGTGCGCTCCTTGAAGTTCAGCATCTCGTAGCCCAGCACATTCAGGCTGCCGCCCGTGGTGCGGTTCAGGCCGGCGATTGCCCGGCCGATGGTGGTTTTGCCGGAGCCGGACTCCCCCACGAGGCCGAAGACTTCGCCTTCGGACACGGTGAAGCTGACGCCGTCGACGGCCTTGAACGCCGGGCTGCCGAGCCGCCCCGGATACTCGATGGTCAGGTTCTTTGCCTCGACCAGCACTTTGCCGCCCTGGTGGGCGCGTTCGACCATGCCCTCCGAGGCGGAGTTGCGGCCCAGGTGCGGGACGGCGGCGAGGAGCTTCTTGGTGTAGTCCTCCCTGGGCTCGGCGAACAGCACCCTTGAGGATGCCTCCTCCACGACGTCGCCCTGGTACATGACCACGACGCGGTCGGCGAGGTCGGCGACGACGCCCATGTTGTGCGTAATCAGCACGATGGAGGTCCCGTAGTTGTCGCGCAAGTCCCGCAGCAGTTCAAGGATCTCGGCCTGCACGGTGACATCCAGGGCGGTCGTGGGCTCGTCGGCCACGATGAGGCCAGGGTTCAGGGCCAGCGCCGCGGCAATCACGACGCGCTGTTTCTGGCCGCCCGAGAACTGGTGCGGATAGTAGTTGACCCGCGTTTCCGGGTCCGGGATGCCAACTTTGCGGAGGGCGTCAATTGCCCGCGCCTTGGCCTCCTTGGCCGAGACCTTGCTGCGGCCGCCGCTGCCGGCGTGTGCGCGGATGCCCTCGGCAATCTGCCACCCCACGGTGAAGACCGGGTTGAGGGCGGTGGATGGCTCCTGGAACACCATGGCCACGTCGCGGCCCCGGATCTCCCGCAGCTTGGCTTCGCTGACGCTGATGACGTTGTTGCCGTTGATCAGGACAGCGCCTTGGCTGATGGCAGTCTCCGGCAGAAGTCCCAGGATGGTCTTGGCCGTCACGGTCTTGCCGGATCCCGACTCGCCAACAATGGCGACGACTTCGCCGGGGTTGACCTGGAGGCTCACGTCCTTGACGGCATACACATCCCCGGCGTCGGTGGCGAAGGTGACTTTGAGCCGGTCGATGTCAAGGACCGGGCCTGCGCCTGCGCCGGGCTTGTCGATGTTGGTGGTCATGGAAGTCTCACTTCTGCTTCTGCTTCGGGTGCGGCTTGGGTGCCGGCGGTGGAGTCTGGTCCGCCCTTGCCTGCCACGGCCTTCTTGCGGCCCCGCAGGCGGGGATCGTTGAGGTCGTTGATGCTCTCACCGACGAGGGTCAGCCCAAGCACGGTCAGGACGATCGCCGTACCGGGGTAGACACCGGTCCACCAGATGCCCGAGGAGGCATCTGCAATGGCCTTGTTCAGGTCATAGCCCCACTCGGCGGCGGAGGTCGGTTCGATGCCGAACCCCAGGAAGCCGAGGCCCGCCAGGGTCAGGATGGCCTCGGACGCGTTCAGTGTGAAAATCAGCGGCAGCGTGCGGGTTGCGTTCTTGAAGATGTGCCGGCCCATGATGCGGATGCTGGAGGCACCCACCACCTTGGCTGATTCGACGTACGGCTCCGCCTTCAGCCGGATGGTTTCGGCACGGATGACCCGGAAGTACTGCGGGACGAACACCACCGAGATGGAGATGGAGCAGGCGACAATGCCTCCCCAGAAACTGGACTGCCCGTGGCTGATGACGATTGACATCACGATGGCCAGGAGCAGTGACGGGAAAGCGTAGATCGCGTCGGCGATCACCACGAACACCCGGTCCAGCCAGCCGCCGAAGTAGCCGCTGACGAGGCCGAGGGCTACGCCGAGGAAGATCGACATCGCGACGGCCACGATGATCACCACGGCGGCCGTCTGGGCACCCCAGAGCACCCGGGAATAGACGTCATAGCCACCAACCGTGGTGCCCCAGATGTGGGCCGGGCTGGGGGGCTGCTGTGTCGGGAAGGGACCGGCGGCGTCGCTGAGCTGGGCAAACCCGTAGGGCGCGATCCACGGCGCAAACACGGCGACGAGCAGGAAGAGGGCGGCCAGCACCATGCCCGTGACGAGCATGCCTCGTTGCAGTCCGACGCTCGAGCGGAAATGCGAGATCACCGGCAGCCGGTAGATGAGGGGCTGCTTGCGCCCGCTTACTTTGGTTGCATTCATGGCTAGTACCTCACTCGCGGGTCGATCAGGGCTGCGACGACGTCCACGATGAAGTTCGTGACGGCAACGATGACCGCCAGCATCACGACGATTCCCTGGACGGCGACGAAGTCGCGGGCGTTCAGGTATTGCACCAGCTGGTAGCCGAGGCCCTTCCACTCGAAGGTGGACTCCGTGAGGACGGCGCCGCCGAGCAGGAGGGCAATCTGGAGCCCCATGACAGTGATGATCGGGATGAGGGCAGGCTTGTAGGCATGCTTGGTCACGAGCCGGTAATTACTGACGCCACGGGACCTGCCGGCCTCGACGTAATCCTTGCCGAGCGTGCCGATGACGTTGGTGCGGACCAGCCGCAGGAAGACCCCTGCCGTCAGCAGCCCGAGGGTGAGTGCGGGGAGAACCGAATGGGCCGCGACATCGCCGAACGCGGCCATGTTGCCGCTGCGCAAGGCATCCAGCCAGTAGATCCCGGTCGGTGCGGCCAGGCTTCCCATGGCCAGTTCGGTCCTGGTGGAGGCCCGTCCTGCGACGGGCAGCCAGCCCAGCCAGACGGAGAAGGCCAGCTTCATCAGCAGGCCGGCGAAGAACACCGGGGTCGCGTAGCAGAGGATGGCGAAGAACCGCAGGAATGCGTCCGGGGCCTTGTCGCGCCGGTAGGCGGCGATCAGCCCGAGCGGGATGCCGACCAACAGCGCCACGATGAGGGCATTGATGGCCAGTTCCAGGGTTGCCGTGCCAAACGTGATGATCATTTCGACCACAGGGCGGCGGTCGGTGATGGTGGTGCCGAAGTTGCCGGTCGCCACCTGGCCAACGTATTCGAGGTACTGCACGAGGATCGGGCGGTCGTAGCCGGCGTCGTGGATGCGCTGCGCGAGCGCCTCCGGCGGAAGCCTGCCGCCCTGGGCTGCAGTGATGGGGTCGCCGATGACCCGCATCAGGAAGAAGACCAAAGTCACCAGAATGAAAATGGTCGGAATGATCAGGAAGAACCGGATCAGGATGTAGGTCCCCAAGCCCCCACCCGAGGATTTTTTCTTGGACGGAAGAAGTCCGTCGGCGTCGTTTAGCGGCGCCTCAGTCAATGTTGTCATTGGTACCTAAGATTGTGCTGTCGCGGCCTTGGGCGGGCCGGCGTGAACTGCAGGATGCGGCAATGACCAGCAAAGGCGGGGCGCGA
>NZ_KI914912.1:0-7207 GCF_000520575.1 Arthrobacter sp. I3 | reverse complement strand
GGCGCCCCGCCTCGCAGGCTGGTCAGGACAGCAGGGCTGCAGCCTTACTTGGAAATAGTTCCCAAACGGAACTTGAAGGAGGCATCGAGGGTGGAATCGACACCCTTGACACCGCTGCCGGAAATGGCAACCTGCGCGCCCTGGAGCAACGGAAGCGTGGAGATGTCCTTGGCGAGGGCATTCTGCGCATCCTTGATCGTGGACTCGCGTTCAGTCTTATCGACGGTGGTGAGCTGCTTGCTGATCAGGTCGTTGACGGTGGGGTTGTTGTAGTGGTTCTTCAGGAAGCCGCCCTCCGGGAAGAACGGGGTCAGGTAGTTGTCGGCGTCACTGAAGTCGGGGAACCAGCCAAACTGGAACAGCGGGTATTCGTCGGCGCGGCTGGCCTTGCTGTAGGTGACCCATTCCGTGGACTGCAGGTTGACCTTGAACAAACCGGACTTCTCCAGCTGGTCCTTGATCATGGCGTACTCATCGCCGGAGGACTTGCCGTAGTGGTCCGGGTTGTACTGAAGGTTCATCGAGACAGGGGTCGTCACACCGGCGTCGGCCAGGACCTTCTTGGCCTTGTCCAGGCTCGGCTTGCCGGCGTCGCCGTAAGCGTCCTTGAACGATTCGTTGGCGCCCAGGAAGCCGTTGGGAACGTTGGAGTACAGCGGCAGGTAGGTGCCCTTGTAGACCTGGTCCGCGATGGACTGGCGGTCAACGAGGTTCGCGATGGCCTGGCGGACGGCGAGCGCCTTGGCCGGATCGGCGTCGGCAGCCTTGGCACCGAACGGCATCGTGTCGAAGTTGAACGTGATGTAACGGATTTCGCCGCCGGGGCCAACGTTGACCTTGACCTTGGAGTCCTTCTTGAGGTCATCGACGTCGGTGGCGCTCAGGCTGCGGTTCGCGACGTCGATGTTGCCCTGCTGGATGTCCAGCTTCATGTTGGTGGGGTCGGCGTAGTACTTGATCGTGGCGGCGTCGTTGGCCGGCTTGCCGAGGACCCCCTGGTAGTCAGGGAATGCCTTGAAGCTGACCAGCTCGTTCTTCTTGTACGTGTCGATCACGTACTGGCCGTAGAACGCCTTGGCCTTGACGATCGAGTCGTCGTCAAGCAGCTTGTCGGCCGGGAAGACTTCATCGTCTACGATCGGCGCGGCGGGGCTGCTGAGGATCTGAGCGAAGGTCTGGTCGTTCGCCTGCTTCAGCTTGAAGACCACGGTGTTGGCATCGGGGGCGGTGATGCTTTCGATGTTGGTCAGCAGGCTCGCGGGACCGGCGGGATCGTTGATCTTGGTCTGCCGGTCGAAGGAGAACTTGACGTCCTTGGAGTCGAGCGTGTGGCCGTTGGCCCACTTGAGGCCCGGCTTGAGCTTGACCGTGTACTCGTTCGGCGAGGTGAAGGACGCGGACTCGGCCAGGTCCGGCACGGGATCTGCGCTGCCGGGCTTCGAGTTGAGGAGGAAGGAGTAGATCTGGTTCATCACCATGAACGAACCGTTGTCATACGCGCCCGCCGGATCCAAGGCAGTGACCTTGTCCGTGGTGCCGTAGGCGATCGGACCGCTTGCTGCGGCTGATGACCCGCCAGCGCCCCCGGTCGGCCCTGTGCAGGCCGTCAGTGCAAAGGCGGAAACCCCGGCCAGCGCGATGACGCTGTGCCAGGCCTTTTTGTTCATTGCCATCTGTGAACTTTCTGTTCGATGCGTTCTAGCGCAGCCCGAAGTGAAACGACTGACTCGTTGGGCGGCACGCTTTGCTGATTCCTAGATTCAACCAGACGATCATTCGGTGAAACGTTGCATTTTGTGAGTTGAGACACAAAATTTACACGATTCGAAGGTTTCTCTCATTTTCTGCAGGATTCCGCCCGGATCTTCGGCAGGGTCCTGCGCATCCGGGCGCCGTGGACGGCCGGGTAGTCTGACGACGACGGAGGGTACAGACGACGAAGGGCCCCGCCAACTGGCGGGACCCTTTGCTGGAGTCGGTGGGGCGGGCGGCTAGAGCGCGGCCCTCTGCAGCGAGCGCGCGGCATCGATCGTGGCCTGGCCGAGCACGCGGCTGCCCTGGTAGAGCACCACCGTCTGGCCGGGGGCCACGCCGCGCAGGGGCTCGGTGAGGGTGACCACAAGCTCGTTGTCCGCCATGTGTGCGCGGGCAGGGACGGGGTCGCCGTGGGCGCGGACCTGGGCGTAGCAGTCAAACTCTTCGCCGGTCGCCACCTCGGCGATGGGCAGCCCCGCCCAGGAGACCTTGATGCCTCGGATTTCGTCGATGGCGAGCAGGGCCTCCGGTCCCACCACCACCTTGTTCTCCTTGGGCCGGATCTCCAGCACGAACCTCGGCTTGCCGTCCGCGGCCGGGGTGCCGAGCTTCAGCCCGCGGCGCTGGCCCACGGTGAACGCGTTGGCGCCCGGGTGCTCGCCGACCTTCGCGCCGGATTCGTCCACGATGTCCCCCGTGGTCATTTCAATCTTCTCGGCGAGCCAGCCGGCGGTGTCGCCGTCGGGAATGAAACAGATGTCGTGGCTGTCCGGCTTGTTCGCCACGGAGAGGCCGCGGCGCTCCGCCTCCGCGCGGACCTCGGCCTTGGACGGCGTCTCGGCCAGCGGGAACATCGAGTGCTTGAGCTGTTCGTGGGTCAGCACCCCCAGCACATAGCTCTGGTCCTTGGCCCAGTCCGCAGCGCGGTGCAGTTCGGGGTTGCCGTCCGCGTCCGTGATGACCTTCGCGTAGTGGCCGGTGCACACGGCATCGAAGTCCAGGGCGATGGCCTTCTCCAGCAGCGCGGCGAACTTGATCCGCTCGTTGCAGCGCATGCAGGGATTGGGGGTGCGGCCTGCGGCGTACTCATCGATGAAGTCCTGGACGACATCTTCCTTGAACCGTTCGGAAAAGTCCCAGACGTAGTAAGGGATCCCGAGGATGTCGCACGCACGCCAGGCGTCGCGGGAGTCCTCGATCGTGCAGCAGCCGCGGCTGCCGGTTCGCAGGGTGCCCGGCATCCGGGACAGCGCGAGGTGGACGCCGACGACGTCGTGCCCCGCCTCGACGGCGCGGGCGGCGGCAACGGCGGAATCGACGCCGCCACTCATGGCTGCAAGAACTCGCATACTGGCTTTCTCTAGGTTCGGGGTGTCACAGGCTCCGGGGCTGCTGTTCGCAGCTGCGGTGCTGCCGGGCTTTCACTGCTGGGCTACTGCCGGGCTTTCACTGCTGGGTTGAACCGCAGTGCTACTGCTGGTCCCTGGAAATAGCACAATGCCTGCCCCGCCATTCTATCGCCACGCCGAATCCTCCCCAAAAGGCCTTGACGGGACCGCCTCCCCCTTCTAGCGTCAGGACAAGCGGTTTTAGAAAACGGAAGCGCGCCGACGCGGGAATCGAGCGGACATGGCTGTCGGGAACATCGTGATCGTGGGCGGCGGGCTGGCCGGCGCCACCGCCGCCAAAACATTGCGGGAGGAGGGTTTCAGCGGTCGGGTGGTGCTGGTGGCCGCCGAGTCCCACCAGCCGTACCTGCGCCCGCCGCTGTCCAAGGAGTACCTGCTGGGCAAGGCCGGCGACGACGCCCTGCCGGTGGTGCCCGAGGACTGGTACGCCGCGAACGACATCGACCTTCGGCTCGGCGTCCAGGTCACGGCGCTGGACCCGGCTGCCCGCGCCGTGGTTCTGGATGACGGGCGGCGGCTGGAGTACGCCTCGCTCCTGCTTGCCACGGGAGCGCGGCCCAGGACCATCCCGCTGCCCGGCAGCGGGCTCGAGGGCGTCAGCACGTTCCGGACGGTCGAGGACAGCCGGCGCCTGCACGCCCGCCTCGCCGGCGGCGGTTTGCACGTGGTCATGGTCGGGTCCGGCTGGATCGGGATGGAACTGGCCGCGGCCGCCAGCACCTATGGAAACACCGTCACCCTGATGGGGCTGGAGGACGTGCCGCTGGGCGCGGCGATTGGCCCGGACCTGGGCGGCTTCTTCCGTGGGCTGCACGAGGCCCACGGGGTACGGTTCAGGCTTCCGGCGTCCGCTGCCGAGATTCAGGGGTGGTTTGGACGGGCGACGGCAGTGGTCACCGACTCGGGCGAAGTCCTGCCCGCCGACCTCGTGGTCATCGCCGTCGGCGTTGTGCCGGAGGTCGGGTTGGCCGAGGCGGCCGGGCTCGGGATCCGCAACGGCATCCTCACCGACGCGTCGCTGCGGACCTCGGCGCCCGGGATCTTCGCCGCAGGCGACGTCGCCAACGCCCTGCACCCGTTCACCGGGGAACACCATCGCAGCGAGCACTGGTCCAATGCCCTGAATGGCGGCAAGGTGGCAGCCAAGGCGATGCTCGGCCTCGACGCCACGCTGGACACCATTCCGTACTTCTACACGGACCAGTACGACGTCAGCATGGAGTACTCGGGCTTCCCGACGCTCGTTGCCGGCCCGCCGGTCATCCGCGGCTCGCTCGAGGACAAGGAGTTCATTGCCTTCTGGCAGCGCGAAGGCCAGGTGATCGCCGGAATGAATGTCAACTGGCCCCGGGCCGCCAAGCCGCAGAAGGCGATCAAGGCGCTCATCAACGCCCGCACCGCCGTGAGCCCGGGCCCGCTTGCCGACTCCTCGGTACCACTGGATCAGCTCCTGGATTAGCTCCCTGCGGGGGCTTGACGGGCGGCCTCGCGCGCGACCGTTCCGGCGGTCTGAATGCTGGACTCATGCCCGGCCATGCCGGCCTGGCGGGCCCGGGCGTAGGCGCCCGGCAACGCCGCGAGGAGGGCATCGACGTCGGCGTCGGTTGAGGAATGCCCGAGCGTAAAGCGCTGCGCCCCCCTCGCCGTGTCCTCGTCCAGGCCCATCGCCAGCAGCACATGGGAGGGCCTCGGAACACCTGCGGTACAGGCGGAGCCCGTGGAGGATTCGACGCCGGCGAGGTCCAGCAGGAACAGCAGCGAGTCCCCTTCGCAGCCGGGGAACGTGAAATGCGCATTGCCGGGCAACCGCCCGGCGCCCGGGGCGCCCCGCAGGACGGCTTCGGGGACGGCCGCACGGACCCCCTCGATCAGCCGGTCGCGAAGGGCCGCGATCCTGGCGGCTTCCTCGGGGAGTCCCGCGGCAACGGCCTCGGCGGCCGCGGCAAACGCGGCGATCGAGGCCGTGTCCAGCGTCCCGGAGCGGACGTCGCGTTCCTGCCCGCCGCCATGCTGGACCGGGGTCAGCTTCACCGCCCGGCCCAGAATCAGCGCGCCCACGCCGACCGGTCCGCCGATCTTATGCCCGGAGACGGACATGGCGTCCAGGCCCGTCCCGCGGAAGTCAACTGGCAGGGAGCCGAAGGCCTGGACGGCGTCGGAGTGGACGGGTACGCCGGCGGCGTGTGCCAGTTCCACAACCCGGGCGACGGGCTGGATGGTGCCGACCTCGTTGTTGGCCCACATGACGCTCACCAGTGCGATCGAGCCCGGATCCCGGGACAGCTCGGCTTCGAGCACGGCCAGGTCCACGACGCCCGCGTCATCCACGGGGAGCCAGCACACTTCGGCGCCTTCATGCCGTTCGAGCCATTCGACGGTGTCCAGCACCGCGTGGTGTTCGACGGCGGAACAGAGGATGCGGGTCCGCGCCGGGTCCTCGGCACGGCGGGCCCAGTACAGGCCCTTGACCGCCAGGTTGTCCGCCTCGGTCCCGCCGGAGGTGAAGATGACCTCCGAGGGATGGGCGCCGGCGGCCGCAGCGAGCACTTCCCGCGCGTCCTCCACGGAGCGCCGGGCACGGCGGCCCGATCCATGCAGCGAGGACGGGTTGCCGGTCCGGGCCAGTTCGCGCGTCAGTGCGGCCAGCGCTTCCGGGGCGAGGGTGGTGGTGGCGGCGTGATCGAGGTAGACAGGCACAGCCCAATTCTACCTTTGCGCGCCCGGGCCGCCGCGGCGCCAGGGCGAAGGCACAGTGTCAGGGCAAAGGCACAGTGTCAGGGCGAAGGCACCGGCCTGAGGCACAGTGAAGAGCACGGTGACGGGCACTGGGCTGGTGTACATTCAAGCGGTGAAAGCGCCACTCTGCCTTGTGCTGGCCACCTTGTTCTGGTCCGGCAATTTCGTCGTCGGACAGGCCGCCAGAGCCTCCATGACCCCGCTGGACCTGACCTTCTGGCGCTGGAGCCTGGCCGCCGTGCCGTTGCTGATCCTGGCCCACCTCATCGAACGGCCCGACTGGGGCGCGGTGCTGCGCCGCTGGCCCGTGCTTCTGCTGCTGAGTGTCCTGGGCATGAGCGGCTACACGCTGCTGCTCTACGGCGCGCTCGGATTCACGTCCGCGATGAACGCCTCCCTGGTGACGGCCGCAAACCCGGCCCTCATTGTGGTCATGGCGATCGTCCTGCTCGGTGAGAAGACCACACGGCTGGGCTGGCTCGGCATCTGCCTGGGCCTGCTGGGTGTGCTGCTGGTCCTGACCCAGGGCGAGCTGGCCCGCGTGGTCAGCCTCGCCATCAACACCGGTGAGCTCATGATGATCGGCGCGATCATCGTCTGGGGCTTCTACACCATCGTTGCCCGCCGGCTGGCTGTGCCGCCCATCGCGGCCACAGCGGTGCAGGTGGTGATCGCAACCGTGACGCTGGCGCCGTTTGCCCTCGCCATGAACGTGCGTTTTCCCGACACCGCTGCCGAAGGCTGGTCGATGGCGTATATCGCCCTGTTCCCGTCCCTTGGTTCCTATCTCCTCTGGAACCTGGCGCTGAAAACCACCCCGTCCGGGACCGCCGGAAACTACCTCAACCTGATGGTGGTCTTCACCGCGATCATCACCGTGCTGTTCGGGACCCCGCTCACCCTCGTGCAGATCCTTGGCGGCCTCCTGGTGATCGCCGGCGTGCTGCTGACCGGAATCAAGGGCCAGGCCCGCAACGCCGGCCACCCCAGCGGCAGGGCCCAAACCGGACCGCCCGCCGCCGCTTCAGGCAGGCAGGGTCACTCAGGCAGCCCGGTCACGATGGAAGAACACGGGCACAGCACTGCCCGGGCCGCGCGCCGCCCTGCTCCCTGAGATCTTCAATGGCGAGCGCTTCGATCCGGCCCGGTTCGATCCCCAGGGCCATTGAGGCCCCGCCGAGAAAAGCTCCGTTCATGGCACACACCACGTCTGCGTGCCCGGCGGCGAGGCGATGGAACGGGCAGTTCAGCAGCACCAGTCCCCCGCCGCCGTCGTCCGCCGGACAGATCGGAAGAGCGTCGTGTAG
>NZ_KI914911.1:67752-85827 GCF_000520575.1 Arthrobacter sp. I3 | reverse complement strand
GGGCGGGGTCCGGTGGTCTTGGCGGGATCGAACCTGGCGGAGTTCAGCGCCAGCGGGTACAGCGGGGCCATCTCCCCGGCGGCGACGTCCTCTGGGCTCCACGCCTGGCTGAGCGAGGGGCCGCTGAAGAGGGAGTCATCCAGCAGGACGTTCACCGTGCCGGTGACGCCGCCGGCTTTGAGGGCATCGATAGTGGCCTTCGCGAGCGTGGTCAGCCCGGCGCGGCCCAGAACGGCGCCCGGGGCCGATTCTCCGGCGCCCAGGAGGACATCACCTCCGCCGGTCAGGACCACCGAGCCGGGGGTCGGCCCTGCCAGCACGCGGGTGCTGAAACGGCGGTCGGGGCCCAGGACACGCAGGGCCGCACCGGCTGTGAGGAGCTTCATGTTCGACGCCGGAACGCGGGCCTCGTCGGCAGCCCGGTCGAAGAGGACCTGCCCCGTCGCGGCGTCCTGGACGATGCCGGTGAAGGTGCCGGCGCCGTCGGGCCTAAGGGTCTTGTTCAACTGCGCGGCGAGGGCGGCCCCGGCCGGAACCGGCGCGGAAGTGCTGAGGGGCCCGACTGCCCCCAAACTGTTGCCGGGAGGGCTCAATGTGGCGGGGATCTGCTGCCAGGGCGGTGCTGTCTGCGAGGCGTCGGAGGACCCGTCATGGCTGAGGAACGCCGGGGCGATGGCGATGCCGGCCGGCACAGCCACTGCCACCACGAGGAGGGTCTGGAGCAGCAGCGCGGGCATCCTGCGACCCCTGCCGGGCACCGGCTGGGTACCCTCGCGGCTGGTTCTCGGTTTCATGCTGCTGCTGGTCCTTAGTCCTGAAATGTCCCCACTAGTTCCTGAAACCAGCGCCTCTCGCTATATCCTCAATAGTAGTCGGCGGCACCGACAGCCCTTATGCACGTGCCGCGCACCCCCTGAATTCGTCAAGGAGCATTCCATGAAGCATGACGTGACCATCGAGATCCCCAAGGGATCGCGCGTCAAGTACGAAGTCGACCACGAGACCGGCCGCGTCCGCCTGGACCGCGTCCTGTTCACGTCGATGCAGTACCCCACCCACTACGGTTTCTTCGAGAACACCCTGGGTGAGGATGGGGATCCGCTGGACGCGCTGGTGCTCCTGCAGGACTTCGACCTCTACCCCGGCGTGATCGTCGAGTCCCGCCCGATCGGCGTGTTCAACATGACCGACGACGGCGGCGGCGACGCCAAGGTCCTGTGCGTCCCGACCGATGCCCGGTTCGACCACATCAAAGAGATCAGCGATGTCAGCGAGTTCCTGATCAAGGAAATCGAGCACTTCTTTACCCGTTACAAGGACCTGGAGCCGGGCAAGTGGGTCAAGGCCGAGGGCTGGGGCGACCGTGCCGCCGCCGAAGCCGAACTGGCAGCCTCCATCAAGCGTTACGTTCCGGCAGCCGGCCACTGACCGTTCCTGCACTCCAGCGCGGGGTCACGTACCGCCCATCCGGGGTTCCGGAACGGGCGGTACGTGACCCCGCGTTTTTGTTGAGCGTTTTTCGATTGGCGTTCAGTCAAGTGGCTGGGGCGCGGTGATGCGGACTCTCGGCGTCGACCTCGCTGCCGCCGCGAAGAAGACGGCAGCGGCCGTCATCGAATGGGATCACGGCGCGGCGCGCCTGGCGCATCTGTCGTTGGACGTGGGCGACGAGGAGATCCTCCGCCTCTTCGGCACCAGCGCCATGACGGGGATCGATTCCCCGCTGGGCTGGCCGGACGCGTTTCTTCCCTTCATCGCCGGGCACCTGAGCTTCGAACCACGTCCAGTGCTGGACCATGACGGGATCGAGGGCCGCCGGCTGCTCGCCTACCGCGACACCGACCGTTTCGTCACCGGCAACACCGGCCTGATCCCGCTCAGCGTCTCCGCGGACCGGCTGGCCCACCCGGCGATGCGTTGCGCGGTGATCCAGGCGAAGATCGCAAGGGAGTACGGGCCGCAGGCCAGGGACGGCAGCGGCCGGCTTGCCGAGGTGTACCCGGCGGCGTCGCTGAAGCTCTGGGGGATCCATGCCCGCGGCTACAAGGGGCGCGGGGCGCCGGAGGCGGAAAAGCTGTCCTCAGCGGTGGCGGATCTGGCCGTGAAGGCGCCGTGGCTGGACCTGGCGGAGTACCGGGCCGATCTTGCGGCGTCCGATGACATGTTCGATGCCCTCATCGCCGCCCTGTCCGCGCGGGCCGTCGCCGTCGGCGCGACGCTGCGGCCCGGGCCCGGGCACGCCGCGGCTGCCTTGACCGAAGGCTGGATCCATCTGCCCCGGGGCGGGCTGCAGGAGCTCCCGGGCTAGTCCCGGGCGGGCGCTGCTCAAATCCGCAGCGACCAGCTGCTGATCTCCGCCGGGTCCTCGCCGTGCTCCCGGGTGTGGTCGCGGGCCCGCATGCGGCTGTCCTGCAGGGACTGGCGCAGCAGCGAGTGCCTCCCGGCCAGTCCGGGGACCCGGTCGATCGCGTCAATTGCCAGCTGGAAGCGGTCGATTCCGTTCAGCATGGCCATGTCGAAGGGGGTCGTGGTGGTGCCTTCCTCCTTGTAGCCGCGAACATGCAGGCCCTCCCGGTTGGTGCGCCGGTAGGTGAGCCGGTGGATCAGCGCGGGGTAGCCGTGATAGGCGAAGATCACCGGTTTGTCCGCCGTGAAGATGCCGTCGAAGTCCCGGGCCGTCAGCCCGTGCGGGTGCTCGCTGGCGTCCTGGAGCCGCATGAGGTCCACGACGTTGACCACCCGCACTTTCAGCCCGGGCGCCCCCTGCTTCAGGAGCTCGGCCGCGGCGACGGTTTCGACCGTGGGGACGTCGCCGGCGCAGGCAAGGACGACGTCGGGCTCCTCACCGGCGACTTCGGAGCCGGCGAACTCCCAGATGCCCAGGCCCCGGCGGCAATGGTGCGAGGCCGCGTCGGGCCCGAGCCAGGTTGGCGAGGGCTGCTTGCCGCTGACCACGATGTTGACGTAGTCGCGGGAGGCCAGGCAATGCTCCATCACGGCCAGAAGCGTGTTGGCGTCCGGGGGCAGGTAGACCCGGATGATTTCGGCCTTCTTGTTCACGGCGTGGTCGATGAAGCCGGGGTCCTGGTGCGAAAAGCCGTTGTGGTCCTGCTGCCACACGTGGGAGGACAAGAGGTAGTTCAGTGACGCCACGGGCTGGCGCCACGGCAGCTGCCGGTGGACTTTGAGCCATTTGGCGTGCTGGTTGAACATCGAATCGATGATGTGAATGAACGCCTCGTAGCAGTTGAACACCCCGTGCCGTCCCGTCAGCAGATATCCCTCCAGCCAGCCCTGGCAGAGGTGTTCGCTGAGGACTTCCATTACCCGCCCGGCGCGGGCAATATGCTCATCCAGCGCATCAATCCTGTACTGCCAGACCTTGTCGGTGGCCTCGTAGACGTCCTGCAGCCGGTTCGATGCCGTCTCGTCGGGGCCGAAGAGCCGGAAGGTCTCGGGGTTCAGCGCAATGACGTCGCGCAGCCAGGGGCCGAGCGTCACCATGGGGCTGATCCTTTCGATGCCGGGCTCGGCGACGTCGACGGCGTGCCGGCGGTAGTCCGGCAGGTTGAGCGGGCGCAGCAGGATCCCGCCGTTGGCATGGGGGGTTGCGCTCATCCGCAGCGCACCGGCCGGGGCGTTCCTGGCCGTCTCCGGCCTCAGGCGTCCGCGGTCGTCGAAGAGTTCCGCCGGCCGGTAGGACTCGAGCCACTGCTGCAGCTGGCTCAGGTGCCCAGGATTGGTGCGGACCTCGTTCAGCGGAACCTGGTGGCTGCGCCAGGTGCCCTCCACCTGCTCCCCGTCCACCGTCTTGGGCCCGGTCCAGCCCTTGGGCGAACGGAGCACGATCATGGGCCACTTCGCAGCACCCTCCTGAGCAGTGCCGTCCTGCGCAGTGCCGCTGCGGTGGCGCTGCTGGATGGTCCGGATCCCGGCCAGGCAGGCGTCCAGTGCGGCCGCGAAATCCCGGTGCGCCGCGGCTGTGTCGGCCGGATCGGCCACGGTGACGAAATGGGGGACGTGCCCGTAGCCGCGCAGCAGCTGTTCCAGCTGGTCCTCGGGCATACGGGCCAAAATCGTGGGGTTGGCGATCTTGTAACCGTTGAGGTGCAGGATGGGCAGCACAGCGCCGTCGGCCGCCGGGTTCAGGAAGTTGTGCGAATGCCAGCTGGCAGCCAGCGGCCCGGTCTCTGCTTCGCCGTCACCGATGACGACGGCCGTGATCAGGTCCGGGTTGTCGAAGACAGACCCATACGCGTGTGCCAGCGAGTAGCCGAGCTCGCCGCCTTCGCTGATCGAACCGGGGGTCTCCGGGGAGGCGTGGCTTGGAATGCCACCGGGGTAGGAGAACTGCCTGAACAGCTCGGACAGGCCGGCTTCGTCGTCACCAACGTGGCCGTAAATTTCCGAATAGGTCCCCTCCAGCCAGGCGTTGGCGACCACCGCGGGGCCGCCATGGCCGGGACCGGCGATGAAGAGCATCTGCTGGCTGTCCCGGCGGATAGCCCGGTTCAGGTGGGCATAGACAAAATTCAGTCCAGGTGTGGTCCCCCAGTGACCAAGGAGCCTGGACTTCGTGTGTTCCGCGCGGAGGGGTTCGCGCAGCAGCGGATTGGACCGGAGGTAGATTTGCCCCACCGAGACGTAGTTCGCCGCCCGCCACCAGCGGTCCACCAGGTCCAGGCCCGCGGTGTCCAGGATCCCTGTGTCCAGGACCGCATTGTCCAGGGCCGGGCCGTCGGCCGGCATCTGTGCGCGGGTGGTTCCATTCACGTCACTGCTCACTGGGATCCTCGTCTCGTGGGTCCTGCGTCGGCACATTTGGTCCATCGCAACACGTTCGGCGGACGGGGCACAACCCCGGTCCGTCACCGGCCGCCGGCAACTTGCCCCGCAAGTGCCAGCAGGTAGTGTGTCATCCAGAATGTTCACGCTGACCATCAATCAAACCGACAGCCGGCGCGACGGCGACCGCGTGCCGCAGCTCCTCAAGGACCTGCGGCACATTCCGGCGCGCCTTGATTTCGATCGTTCCGTCGAGGATGAGGTCCAAGGGATCCTGGACTGTCCGCATCAGACGGTGGAAGCGGCCATGATCGCCCTGCGCAGCGGCAGCTGGTACGTGGGCATTGGCGTGGGCCCGGTCAATGAACCCCTGCCGAACCAGATCAAGGACGCCTCCGGGCACGGGCTGGTCTATGCCCGGCGCGCGGTGGATCGTCTCCGGAACCACAAGGACCGCGTCCGGGTGGCCGTGGAGGGCCCGCTGGCCGATCTTTCCGCAGAGGCGGAAGCCGTGCTGCGCCTCCTGGGCCACATTGTGCACGACCGCAGCCAGGCGGAATGGCGGGTACTGGACCTGCTCACCCCGGGGGTGCGGGGTCAGCAGAAGGCGGTCGCAGAGGAACTCGGGATCACCACCCAGGCCGTGAGCAAGGCCGTGGCCCGGTCCCAGTGGAACGAAGAGCACGCGGCCCGGCCCGCTGCGGCGCGGCTCCTGAGCCTCATCCTCGACGTCCGCTAGCCCGTCCCGGCCCCTCCTCGGAACCGCCCGACCGTTTGCCGCGCCCTGAGGCCTTAGAGGAGGCTGCGAAGCACGTGCGCGGCGCCGTCGTCGTAGACCGATTTCGTCACTTCGTCAGCGGCGGCAATCACCTCAACGGGGGCCTGGCCCATGGCCACGCCGCGGCGCGCCCAGGTCAGCATCTCGATGTCATTGCGGCCGTCGCCGACGGCGACAGTACGGTGCGTTTCTATGCTGAGCCGGTCGCGAAGCTGTTCCAGTGCGCTGGCCTTCGTGACACCGGCAGCGGCGATGTCCAGCCATGCCGTCCAGCCCACCGAATATGTGACGCCGGCGAGCCCGATGTGGCGGATCGCGGTGTTGAATTCTTCGGGCGTATTCTCCGTGCTGAAGACCACCACGCGCACGGCGGTTGCCTCCAGCATGGTCTGGAAGTCGACGCCGACCGCTTCGACGCCGAAGCTGGCGTCCTGGAAGCGTTCTGTGGACAGGAAGTTGCCGTCGCCGTCCTCGAGCGCGTACTTGGCCGAGGGCAGCCGCTTGCGCAGCGCGCGAAGGACCGGCCCGGGGTCAAACGTTGCCTTGTGGAGGATTTCGTAGCCCTCGGGCAGTCCGGAGTCGACGCGCAGGATCACACCGCCGTTGGAGCACACGGCGTAACCGTTCTCGATCCCGATGTGTTCGATGACGGGCAATGTGGCGTTGAGGGAGCGGCCCGTCGCGATCATGACGTGGTGGCCTGCGGCCACCACGGCCTGGGCGGCCTCGCGGACAGGAACCGACATGTGCCCGTCGTGGTCCACAAGGGTGCCATCGACGTCCAGGGCGATCAGCATCTTGTCGCCGGCTCGGTTCCGGGAGTTTCCCACCCGGGCCGCGCTGGCCGGGGCCGCCGTGTTCTGGTCTGTCGTGTTCTGGTCTGTCATGTTCTGGTGTGTGGTGCGCCGGTCATCGTTGCCGGCGACTGAGGATTCAGTCATTGTTGTCATCTCACAAGTAGAGCAGAGACCCCCGACTGCCGCTAGGACACACGCCACAGCAAGGCGTGAACTTGCGGTAAACACCCACATAATGTCCTTGTTGTGGGCGTTTACCCGGCGGCCATCGGAGGCCTGGCTGGGGTCGGGACCGGGGTTAGAGGACGGGGAAAACCGTCATGCCGCCGAGGTACTTCTGCAGGGCGGCGGGGACGTTGACGGAGCCGTCGGGGTTCTGGTGGTGCTCCAGGATGGCGACGATCCAGCGGGTGGTGGCCAGGGTGCCGTTGAGCGTGGCGACCGCCCGCGTGCCCTTGGGCGCGCCGTCCTCGTTCAGAACCCGTTCCCGGATGTTCAGCCGGCGCGCCTGGAACGTGGTGCAGTTCGACGTCGAGGTCAGCTCCCGGTATGCGCCCTGGGTGGGGACCCAGGCCTCACAGTCAAACTTCCGGGCCGCGGAATTGCCCAGATCGCCGGCGGCGGTGTCAATGACGCGGTACGGGAGCTCGCACTTGGCCAGCATCTCCTCTTCCCAGGCCAGCAGGCGGGCGTGCTCGGCGGCAGCGTCCTCAACCGTGGTGTAGATGAACATCTCCACCTTGTTGAACTGGTGGACCCGGATGATGCCGCGGGTGTCCTTGCCGTGCGAGCCCGCCTCGCGCCGGTAGCACGAGCTCTGGCCGGCATAGCGGATGGGGCCGGCCGAAAGGTCCAGGATCTCGTCGGCGTGGTAGCCGGCGAGGGCCACCTCCGAGGTGCCCACGAGGTACAGGTCGTCTTCGGCGAGACGGTAGATCTCGGCGTCGTGCTTGACGTCAAAGCCGGTGCCCTGCATGGTTTCCGGGCGGACCAGGGTGGGCGTGATCATGGGGACGAACCCGGCGTCGATCGCCTGTTCCATGGCCATCTGGAGCAGCGCCATTTCAAGCCGGGCGCCGACGCCGCGCAGGAAGTAGAAGCGTGAACCGGAAACCTTCGCCCCGCGTTCCATGTCGATGGCCCCGATCAGCTCGCCGATCTCGAGGTGGTCCTTCGGCTCGAAGTCGGGGAATTCGCGCGGCGCGCCCACCGTCTTGACCACAATGTAGTCGTCCTCACCGCCGGCCGGGACGCCGTCCTCGATCAGGTTGGGGATGGTCCGGAGGAGTTCGTCCTGTGCGGCCTGGACGAGATCGGCCTCGGCCGATGCCGCTTTGACGGAGGCCGCCAGAGCCTTGACCTCGGCTAGGAGGGCCTGCTTTTCCTCGCCCTTGGCCTGCGCGACCTTCTTCCCGTACGCATTCTGCTCGGCCCGCAGGTTCTCGAACCGGATCAGGGCTGCCCGCCGGGCCGAGTCCCCAGCGATGATCGCGTCCACCGCGGATTCGTCGGCGCCTCGGGCGCGCTGGCTGGCACGGAACTTGTCCGGATTTTCGCTGAGGTCTTTTACGTCGATCACCAGACAAGAGTATCCAATCCGGTCACGGTTGCCCGGCAAGCCGGCCTGCATGCGCTGGCGGGATACTGTTGGATCACAATGCGCGACTGGCTGCTCTACCTCGTCATCGCTGGGGCCCTGGTCTTTGCCGTCTCCAGCTGGTGGGGGGTGCGCCGGCTGAAGGCCAAGCACACCCGCAGTGCCGTGTGGGAGGAAACCCACAGCCCGGGCCCGGGCCGCCAGAAGGTGGCCGTGGTCCTGAACCCCATCAAGGCCAAGTCTGCCGAGGCCCGTGGTCTGATTGAGGCAGCGTGCGCGGCGGCCGGCTGGCCGGCGCCCCGCGTCTTTGAAACCACCGCAGAGGACCCCGGCTTCTCGCAGGCGCGGGCTGCGGTGGCCTACGGGGCCGACGTCGTCCTGGCCGGCGGCGGCGACGGTACCGTGCGTGTGGTGGCGGAGGTCCTCGCCGGGACGGACACCGCCATGGGCGTGATCCCGCTGGGCACCGCAAACCTCCTGGCCCGCAATGTGCATCTGGAGGTCAACGACCTGCCCGGCAACGTGCAGGCCGCCCTGTTCGGGGACCAGCGGTTCATCGATACGGCGCGGCTCACCCTGGAAAATTCGCTCACCGGGGAGTCAGCGCAACACACGTTCCTGGTGATTGCAGGCATCGGCATGGACGCCGAAGTAGTCAGCGACACCCTTGACGGCCTGAAGAGGGCGGTGGGCTGGCTGGCGTACACGGAAGCCGGGGCCAGGCACCTTCTGGGGCGCCGCAAGAAGGTCTCCATCGCGCTGGATGGCCAGCCTGAGCAGGCCCGGAAGATCCGCAGCGTCCTGTTCGCGAACTGCGGCCTGATCCCCGGGGGAATCGACTTCATCCCGCAGGCCATGATCGATGACGGGATGCTGGACGTGGTGGTGATGAGCCCGCGCAGTGCGATCGGCTGGCTGGCCATGTACACAAAGATCGTCCTGAAGCACAAGAAGGACCTGCCGGTCATGACGTATTACCGGTGCGGCAAGATCACTATCCGGTGCCCGGAACCTATGCCCACCCAGGTCGACGGCGATCCTTCCGGCGAGGCCACGATGGTCACCGTCGAGGTGGACCCGGGATCCCTGCTGGTGAGGGTCAAGGACGGCACCGAAGGCCGCTAGGCCGACGGCGGCTGGAGCGCGCCACTGCAGCGCGCCAGGAGCGAGGGACTAGGCGCTGGCGGCCTTCTTGGCCTCTGCCGCCTTCTTCGCCTCGGCCGCAGCCTTGGCGGCCCGGGCTTCGGACTGCTCACGGATCATTGCCTGCTCCTCTTCGAAGCGCAGGCGGTCCGCGCGGTCGGCGTCGTCGCCGTCCCAGTCCTGATTTTCAGCTGTCGGCTTGGGATTGACAATCATTCCCTGGCCGTCATTTTCTGTGCTGGTGCCTGACATGACCCGCTCCCTCCCGTAGGGGAATTCCCCAATATGGATCAGGCAAGCATACGCACAGTTGGGAGGGGGTGGAAGTGCGCCATATGGCATTTGCCTACGCTCTGGGCGAAGCCCCCGGGGTATATTCCGGCACAGCAGATGCGCCCCCCAGTATGTCTTTCACCCACGCATGCGCGGCGCGGAATGCCTGGTCGGAGGTATGCGGCGCGACGCTGGTCCGGTGGCCGTCGGCACGCTGGTAGGACCCGAGGAAGCGGGTGGCCGGGCTGATCCGGTGAAGACCCGCGAGCGCGTCGGCCACCCGGGCGTCGGCGACATGGCCGTCGGCGTCAATGCTGAAGAAATAGTGGCCCAGGTACTGCCCGGTGGGCCGGGATTCGATCCGGCTCAGGTTCACGCCGCGGGTGGCGAACTGGTCCAGGATCTCCATCAGCGCACCCGGCCGGTCTTCGGGCAGCGGCACCACGACAGTGGTCTTGTCGGCTCCGGTGGGGGCCGGCAGTTCGCCCGGGCGGCCCACCAGCACGAACCGGGTGACGGCTCCGGGGTTGTCGCCGATGTTTTCCGCCAACACCTTCAGGCCCGGCTGCTCGGTGGCCACGATCGGGGCGCAGATCGCGGCGTCGTAGTGGGCGCCGTCACCATCCAGCAAGCCCATGGCGGCAGCGGCAGTGGAAGAACCGGGGATGTATTCCGCATTGGGAATATTGGCGTCCACCCAGAGCCTGCACTGGGCCCAGGCATGGCCGTGGGTGGAGACGCGCCGGATGTCTCCGAGCGCCACGCCGGGCCTGGCCATCAGGACGAAGCTGATGGGCACCAGGGCCTCCCGGAGGATCCTGAGTTCCTGGCCGGTGGCGATGGCGTCGAGGGTGGCGGTGACCCCGCCCTCGACCGAGTTTTCGATCGGTACCATGGCCGCATCGGCGGAGCCGTCCCGCACCTTGTCCAGCGCCGTGTTCACATTCGAGGACGGGATGCGGATGGCCTCCGCCGCGTCCGGGACCTGCATCAGGGCCGCTTCGGTGAAGGTGCCCTCGGGTCCGAGGAATGTGTAGGTGAGCGTCGGTGCGGGCATCAGTTCTTCCTTCTTCAGTTACAGGACAACCGGTTTGAGGCCGTTGTCGGACACCAGCGGCATGCCGGTCTCAACCCACTGGTCCATGCCGCCGGCCACATTCACGGCGGAATATCCCATTCCGACCAGCCACTGGGTGGCCCGGAAGGAGCGGCCGCCGGTGCGGCAGATGACGTAGACGTCCTCGTCCGGGTCCAGCTCCTCAATCCGGGAGGGCAACTGGTCCATGGGAATGTGCAGGGCACCCTCGGCGTGGCCCGCAGCCCACTCATAGTCCTCGCGGACGTCGACGATCTTGGCGCCATCGGGGATGCCAGACACGCTTACGCTCTGGAAGTCGCTCATGTTGACCCTTTCCGCAGAATTCAAGCTCCGATCCCAGCGTATCCCCCGCCGCTGGCACCGCACCCCCGCTGGCGGCACGTTACGCTTCTGGGGACCGCAAAGGAGACCTCATGGCTGCCGAACACCCCGCGGAGCGGCCGGTCCGCGGCCCGCGCCACGGGACATGCCCTGCCCTGGCCGCGCGCGCTGGGCATGATGCCAACGTGGCCTTCCGCCGGACCCAGGAATGGGCATGTCCCCCGGCTAGCCGGCCCGCGCGGCCCCAGGTACGGCCGGAGTCCCGCCTCCTTGGCTGAAATCCACGAACTCTCCGCCGTCGAGCTCCGCGATGCGCTCCGTTCCGGGGAGCTGTCCGCCAGGGCCACCGCCGATCATTTCCTGGACAGGATCGAAGCCCAGAACCCGCACCTCGGTGCCTTCATCACGGTCACCGCGGAACAGGCGCGGAAAGACGCCACGGCAGCTGACCGGCGCTACGCCCTCCGGAGCCGCAACGGCGGCGCCTTGGTCCCGCTGCATGGAATGCCGGTCGCCTTCAAGGACCTGACGGATGTGGCAGGGGTCGTCACCACGCATGGAAGCGCGGCCCTGGAACGCAAGCCGGCCCTGGCCGACGGCGCAGTTCCCGCCGCGCTCAAGGCCGCCGGGGTCCTCTCGCTGGGCAAGACACAGGTCCCGGAGTTCGGCCTGACCGCCTACAGCGAGAACCGGATCGCCCCGCCGTCGCGCAATCCGTATGCACTCAGCCGCAGTTCGGGCGGCTCCTCGGGCGGCAGCGCTGCCGCGGTGGCCGCGGGGCTGTTGCCGTTCGCCCCAGGGTCCGACGGCGGGGGCTCCGTGCGGATCCCTGCCGCGGCATGCGGGCTGGTCGGGTTGAAGCCCGGACGTGGGCTGGTGCCGGCCGGGGAAAGCTCGGGCGATCCCGCGCAGCTCGTGGTTGCCGGACCGCTCGCCCGCTCCGCCGCCGACGCCGCGCTGCTGCTGGATGCCCTGGTGCCGGGCCCGGACAATCAGGGTGCGGGCGGACAGGGTGCGGGCGGTCCGGGCATGGGCGGCCGGGCGCACGCCAGCTACCTCGAGCTGACCGCCAGGGAGCCCCGCCCGCTGAGGATCGGCATAAGTCTCGACAGCCCGTGGCAAGCGAAGTTTCCCTTCATCCCGGACAGTGAGGCGCTCGACGCACTCGCGGACGGCATCTCGCGGCTGGAGGCGGCGGGGCACGAGGCCATGGAAGCCGCGATTCGCTACGACAACCGCTACCCGGATGCTTTCACCACAGCGTGGACGGCCGGCATTGGCAGCGCGCGCATCTCGCCGCAGCGCGAGGCGCTCCTGACGCCGCTCACGAGGACTTTCCGCCGGCGGGCACAGCAGCGCAGTGCAGCCAAACTCAACGAATCCCTCGGGTTCCTCCGGCAGTTCCAGCAGGACACGATTGTCCAGTACGCCCAATGGGACCTCATAGTGACGCCTGCCCTGGCGCAGACACCCCGCCCGGTGGGCTGGTTCACGGGCGCGACCCACGGCGGAGGCTACTGGCCGGCCGCGGAATGGGCGGGCGACGCCGACGGCGACTACCGCAAACAGTGCGAGTACGCGCCGTGGTCATCCATGGTCAACGTCTGCGGGCTGCCGGCCATCAGCATCCCGGTGCACTGGACCGGCGGCGCCCCTGGTTCCGGCCTGCCGATGGGCATCCAGCTGATCGGGCCGATGGGCTCCGAGGGGCTCCTGCTGCAGGTGGCCGCCCAATTGGGCTTCTAGCCGCGGACCTGCCACTCACCCGGGGACATGCCCACTCCTGACCCCGCGCAGGGGACATGCCCGGAACTCACATCGGGCGCCGGACATGTCCGTCCTCCACCAGTCGGGAGATGCCCATTCCGCACGACGCGTATCGGACCCGCCCGCCCCTCACGCCGCGCAATGGACATGTCCAGTGCTCATCACGGACATGTCCGCCCGCGGCCGAGGCGGGTGGACATAATGCCATCTTGTGCACGCCCGGGCGCCAAGAATGGGCATGTCCCCCGGTGAGACAGGAAACCAGCCACCACGCCCTCAACGGACCGCAGCCCTACCCTCGGAAATAGCCCGCAACGTCGGCGATGATCTGCACCGAGCCGCTCGAGGTGTTCGTGATCTTGACCTTGCCGTCCGGCCCCACCGGGACCACTGCGAGGTTAGCAGCCGCCTGACCACGCTGGTAGGAGAGGTTCGAGGCGTTCGGCGTGGACGAGCCCGAGGCGAACGCAGTGAGGTATCCGATGGACTTGGACTCGGTGACGGTCAGGTTGACTACCACGGCGGCCACGGTGGTGGGAATCCCCTTGACGCCGCGCACGTGAACAGTGACTGAGCCGCCCGCCGCGACGGGGCCGGAAGTGACCCGCGTGTCCAGGAACCGCGTGGGGCTCCATGCCCGCAGGGCCCCTACCTGTGTAGGTTTGCCGGGCAGGAAGTACCCGGTGACGTCTGCGATGATCTGTGCCGATCCGGACGACGTATTTGCCACCGTCACTTTCCCGTCGGTCCCGACGGGAACCACAACACCGTTGGACAGGGTCTGTCCCGCGGAGTAGTTCAAATTGGAAGTGCTCGGCATCGGGGACCCCGTGGCGTAGGCGGTCAGGTAGCCGAGCGACTTCGTCCCGAATGCCGTGATTCTCAGGACCACCGCCGACGCATTGGCCGGGATACCCGTCGTGCCGCCGGCTTTGAAGGTCACCGTCCGTCCGCCGGCGACGGCCCCGGAGGAGGAACCCGTGTCCAACAGCCGGGTGGGCTTGACGGCACTGAAAACGCCCGGCGCTGTCGGTGTGCCGTCATGGAAGTACGCAGACACATCGGCGATCAGATGCACGGTCCCGGACGAGGTGTTGGTCAGGGTCAGCCGGCCGTCGGTGCCAAGCGGGACCATGGCGAGGCTGGAAACAGTCTGCCCCGCAACATAGTTCAAGTTCGAGGTGCCCGGTTTGGATGTCCCGGAGGCATAGGCGGTGATGACGCCGGACGACGTCGCCGAGGTCGCCGTCAGGTTCACGGCGACTGCGGATGCATTCGCCGGTATGCCGCGGACGCCGGCGACGCGGAAAGTTACCGACTTGCCCGCTGCCACCCGGCCCGGCCAAATCCTGGTGTCCAGGAATCGTGTTGGGTCCATGGCAATGGCCCGGCCCGCGCAGTTGGGCACGCTGAGGGCCGGGGTGGCGATTGGCGACGCCTGGGTGTTCGCGATCGCCTGCCGATACGCGGCAAAATAGGTCCGTCCCAGGTATTCGATGCCGACCCGGGAAAAATGGGTGGAGTCTCCCGGGTTCAGGCCGCAGGGAAGGGAGGGCGCGAAGCCCGTATAGGCTACGCGGTCTGGGGTTTGGTAGTGGCTCTTGTCCACGTTGGCCCGGCCCGGCACACCAGCAATGCTTTCCGGCGTCATGCGTCCCACGACAAAGGGCAGTTTCGGCGCGGACAGCCGGCCGCGGAAGTAGGCAATGAGGTTGTCCAGGCTCGTGCTGTACATGGCGGTGGTCATGGCGGAGTTGCCCTCGCCCTGGTGCCAGAGGATCCCCTTGAGGACCACCGCGTACCCGGCCGCTTTCCCCGCTGCGATGCCGCTCAACGTCTGCTTCACGGCGAGCGCCGGCAGGTCGTACGCCGGGGCGGAGGCCGCACCGACGGACCAGGTCAGCTTCCCAGGCGCGCTGGTGAAGCTCGTGTCGCCGTGGGCCGCGGGGATGATGAGGACTCCGACGTCGGCCGGCTGGGTTTTCAAGTACTCCCGGGCCATGGTTGTCGCGGGTGAAAGACCACTGGGAGTGTCGTGCATGTCCAGCGGTACCGTGGCAGGCCGGAATGTGCGGGTCTTCGCTCCGTACTGAAATATGCGCGGTTCCGCGGCGTCTGCCGTGCCACCGACAGGAAGCCCCCGCCCGGACATGTTCGACTGCCCGACAGCGAGGAACACGTGAAGGGTGTGGATGGTCGTTGCACCTTGCGCAGGCACAACGTCTGCGAGCATCAGGGCACAAACCGCCAGGCCGACCAGGAACCTGTGGAACCGCCGGCTCTGGGACTTCCTCCCTCGCGCGCCTGCCGCGGCTGAGGCCCTCGACCACCTGCGCCGCCGGTCAAAAGAGGCCGCCGATGAGCAAGGCATTGCCGTCGCTCGCGGCGATGCCGAGTTCGGGAGACGAAGTTTGCCCCGGCCAGCCATGGTCACCAGTTTTGCCGGGTCATCTTGGGAATTCCTTGCCCCGACGGCGTACCCGCGGCCGCCGTCGGACCTCCACTCCCCCTCCCCCTCCCCCAAATGGACGCTGGCGGCGGCAGGCGGCTATCGTTCACTCAAACCCGACCAGGCCGCGAAAGAGGATCGATGAAGATCACCGGTGCAGTACTTGAGGAAATCGGCAGCCCCCGCCCCTTCGCGGAGTCCAGGCCGATCAGCATCTCCGAGCTGGAACTGGCGGCTCCCGGGCCCACCGAGATCCTTGTCCGGATGGAGGCCGCCGGAATCTGCCACTCGGACCTGAGCGTCGTCGACGGCAACCGGGTCCGGCCCGTTCCCATGCTGCTGGGCCACGAGGCCGCGGGCCGCATCGTGACGGTCGGTTCCGGCGTCACGGACCTGCAGCCCGGCCAGCGGGTGGTCATGTCCTTCCTGCCCCGCTGCGAGCACTGCGCGAACTGCGCCGAGGACGGCCGGCTGCCCTGCACGGCAGGGTCCAAGAGCAACAACGACGGGACCCTGCTGCACGGATCCCGGCTCCTGAGCCGCGACGGCGAGCCCGTCCACCACCACCTGGGCGTCTCAGGCTTCGCCACCCACGCCGTCGTGGACCGCGCTTCCGCCGTGCCGGTGGACGACGACATCCCCGCGGACATTGCGGCAGTGCTGGGCTGCGCCGTGCTGACCGGCGGCGGCGCGGTGCTCAACGCGGCCCGGCCCCGCCCGCAGGACAGCATCATGATCGTCGGCCTCGGCGGGGTGGGGATGGCGGCGCTCATCACCGCCGTCTCGCAAGGAATCTCGCGGATCATCGCCGTGGACACGCTGGAGCAGAAACTCGTTCACGCCCGCCGCCTCGGCGCCCACGAGACATACACCCCGCAGCAGGTCCTCGACGCCGGGGTCAAAGCCAGGTTCGTGATCGAGTGCGCGGGAAATCCCCGCGCGTTCGAGACCGCTTTTGCCGCCACCTCCCCCGGCGGCACCACCGTCACGGCCGGACTGCCCTCCCCCGAGGCCCGCGCCCAGCTTGCACCGCTGACCGTCACCGCCGAAGCCCGGACTATCGTGGGCAGCTACCTGGGCTCCGCCGTCCCGTCGCGCGACATCCCGAAATACGCCCAGTTGTGGCGGGACGGGAAACTGCCCGTCG
The DNA here is from genome assembly GCF_000520575.1 of Arthrobacter sp. I3. Classification (NCBI taxonomy): domain Bacteria; kingdom Bacillati; phylum Actinomycetota; class Actinomycetes; order Micrococcales; family Micrococcaceae; genus Arthrobacter; species Arthrobacter sp. I3. Next base: position 69,671 of record NZ_KI914911.1, on the reverse strand, counting down.
AGGAGCTGATCTCGGACCGCATCGCCCTGGCCGATATCAACCGGGCCATGGACCAGCTGGCAGACGGCCACGCCATCCGGCAGATCATTATGTTCGACGCCGGCGAGCCCGCCCAGGAGCCCGCCGGCAAGCCCGTCTAGGACACGACCGCCCAGCCCGGAACGCCCGCGAAACCGGCGGAAAGAGAGGCGAAAGAGAGGCAAAACACCATCCGGGCTGCTTGCCTCGGGCCTGCTCGAATGTGACAATCGCGCGTCACAATGTCACCATTAAGTAAATGAGCACAACTCATTTATCCAATCCCCCCGCTATAACGCCGGGCGATCCCTCGTTACGTCCCCCCACCAAAACACCGGGCGACACCTCGTTTTTTGGCCACCCAAAGATGCTGGCCAGCCTTTTCTCCGTAGAGATGTGGGAGCGCTTCTCCTTCTACGGAATGCAGGGGATCCTCCTTTACTACATGTACTTCACGGCTGCCCAGGGCGGCCTTGAGATCCCACAAGCTTTGGCGGCCGGCCTCGTCGGCGCCTACGGTGGCGGCGTTTACCTCTCCACAATCCTCGGCGCCTGGCTCGCGGACCGGCTCTTCGGGTCCGAGCGGGTGCTGTTCGGCGCGGCCGTCCTGATCATGGCCGGCCACATCGGGCTGGCACTCGTGCCCGGCATACCCGGCCTGATCGCCGGACTGGTGCTGGTGGGCGTCGGCTCCGGCGGCCTAAAGGCCAATGCCACCGCCCTCGTCGGCAGCCTGTATGGGGAGAAGGACGAACGCCGCGACGCCGGGTTCTCCATCTTCTACATGGGCATAAACGCCGGTGCGCTGATCGGGCCGCTGGTCACCGGCTGGCTGCAGGAAAGCCAGGGCTTCCACTGGGGCTTCGGCGCTGCCGCCGTCGGCATGGCCATTGGCCTTGTCATCTACTCGCTGGGCCGCAAGAAGCTGCCCGAAGAAGCACACCGGGTACCGAACCCGCTCCCGGCCGCCCAGCGCACCCGCTACGGCCTCGTCTTCGCCGGCATCGCCCTGATCATCGCCGTGCTGCTCGTGACCGGCACGGTGAACGCCGAAAACCTGGCCATGTCCATGGCCTACGCCGCAATCGGCGCGTCGGTGCTGTACTTCGCGCTGATCTTCAGCAGCAAGAAGGTCACCCCCACCGAGCGCGGACGGGTCGCAGCATTCATCCCGCTGTACATCGCCTCCGCCGCGTTCTGGGCCCTGTTCCAGCAGCAGTTCACCTTCATCGCCGTGTACTCGGAGGAGAAGCTGGACCGGAACCTGTTCGGCTGGGAAATGCCTGCCGCCTGGGTCCAGTCCATCAACCCGGTGTTCATCATCATTTTCGCCGGCATCATGGCCGCCCTCTGGACCCGGCTCGGCCGCAAGCAGCCCGGTTCGGCCCTGAAGTTCTCGATCGGCCTGTTCGTGATGGGCCTTGCGTTCCTGGCCTTCATTCCGCTGGCCGGCGGTGGCAAGACCCCTCTGCTGGCCCTGGTCGGAATCCTGCTTCTGTTCACGCTTGCAGAGCTGTTCCTCTCCCCCATCGGCCTGTCTGTGACCACCAAGCTGGCGCCGAAGGCCTTCCACACCCAGATGGTGGCACTGTTCTTCCTCTCCGTGTCCCTGGGCACCACCCTGGCCGGCATCCTGTCCGGTCTGTACAACCCGCAGGACGAGCTGCCCTACTTCATCGGCATCGGCGGAACCGCAATGCTGCTGGCTGTGGGCCTGGCGGTCGCCTCCCCGGCGATCAAGAAGCTCATGGGCGGCGTACGCTGACCCGATGAGCACCGCACATCGCGTTCCGGTTGCTTCGCGCGTCTACACCCCCGCCCCCGGCGAGGCGTCCGACGTCGAACTCATGCCGGCAGGCGATGTCACCGACGGCGTGGTGCGGGTTGGCGGAACCATCCGC